>NZ_JBHNSQ010000026.1:0-58556 GCF_059085665.1 Actinotignum sp. usb-actsch-213 | reverse complement strand
GGCTGAATAAGCGGAAAACACCCGGAAAACACTTGGCAAACCACCCATAAACCCGGCCAAACAGACCCAAAAGCACTCGAAATCTCTAAACGAAGCCGACGAATAGACCCAAGCAGAGACTCCTTGATCGCATCCCGTTCACCTCAAGGCCGCCGCTAGGCCACCGCCACACTCTCGCGAACCGCCCGCGCCACCGCTTCGGCAGCCCGCTCGTCAAAGGCGGAAACGATGATGTAATCCGGATCAGCATCCTCCCCGACCAGATCGGCGAGGGCCTGCGCTGCGGCCAGCAGCATCGCGTCATTAACCTCTGTGGCATGAGCGTCGAGTAAACCGCGGAAGATCCCCGGGAAAGCCAGCACATTATTGATCTGGTTGGGGTAGTCCGAACGTCCAGTTGCCACCACAGCAGCGTGCTCCCGCGCAATTTCGGGGGCAATTTCAGGGGTGGGATTGGCCAGGGCGAAAACGATGGCGTTATCAGCCATGGTGTCCAGAGCTGCGCCGTCGAGAATATTCGGGCCGGAAACGCCAATAAAAACATCCGCACCCTGCAAGGCCGCACGCACATCGCCGTCGATCTGCCGGGGATTGGTACGGGCCGCAACCCAGGCGTGCCCCGGGTTGCTCTCACTGCGGAAGGGACCGAGCGTGCCAGCGCGGTCCACGGCAACGATATCCCGTACCCCGTATTCCAACAGCAAACGGATAATCGCGGTGCCGGCGGCGCCGATTCCGCATACGACTACGCGCGCGTCGGACGGCTGCTTCCCGACCACGCGCAGCGCTGTCATGAGGGCGGCCAGCACCACAACGGCGGTGCCGTGCTGATCGTCGTGGAAGACCGGGATATCAAGTTCCGCGCGCAGGCGTTTCTCGATCTCGAAACAGCGCGGGGCGGAAATATCTTCCAGATTGATACCGGCATACGCAGGTGCGATGGCTCGCACCGCGGCGATGATTTCCTCGGTATCGGTGGTGGCCAGAGGCACCGGCCAGGCGTCCACCCCGGCAAAACGCTTGAAAAGCGCAGCCTTGCCTTCCATCACGGGAAGAGACGCGAGCGGCCCGATATCCCCCAGACCGAGCACCGCGGTTCCATCTGTCACTACCGCCACGGTATTGGATTTCACCGTGTAGCGGCGGGCCAGTTCCGGCTCGGCGTGAATCGCTTCGCAAACTCGCGCCACCCCGGGCGTATACACCCGGGCCAAATCTTCCCGGTTCTCGATAGCAGCGGTCGCCCGGGTTTCTAATTTGCCACCTTCGTGGGCCGCAAAAATCTCGCATTGGGAGGGCGGTGGCACGAACTGCTGGGCCTCACCCGAAAGTGATGCCACGTCAGATTGTCGCTCCGTACCTGCTTGTGTTCGCGCCACCTGCTCCTCCTTCACCAGATATGCCCGCTTTCGTCCCGTTGACTGCAGCGGTTTTATTCGGCCGCGGCACGCTCCATAATGAGAGCGCGCACGGCACCGGCATCGGCCTTACCGTGAGTTGCCTTCATCACGGCACCGATAATTGCACCGGCGGCCTGCACTTTTCCACCGCGGATTTTTTCAACGACGTCAGGATTGGCAGCCAGGGCTTCATCCACGGCCTTCTCCAGGGCCCCGCTATCGGACACAATCTCCAGATTGCGCGCGGCAACAACCTCCTCCGGACTACCTTCCCCGGCGAGGACTCCCGCGAGCGCTTGGCGCCCCAGTTTGTCATTGAGACGTCCGCTCTGGATGAGGCCGTCCAGCTCGGCAACCGCCTCCGGAGTAATGGGGGCATCCTCGAGTTCGACGTCGTTATCCTTGGCGTAGCGGGCGATATCACCCATCCACCACTTGCGGGCTCCGGCGGGCGTTGCCCCGGCCCGAACGGTGGCATCTACCAGATCCACCGCGCCGGCGTTGATGAGGTCACGCAATTCCTCCGGGGAAAGCTCCCATTCCTCGGTGATACGGGCGCGCTTCGCGGCTGGCAATTCGGGCAGCCCCGCACGCACCTCCTCCACGTAGTCGGGAGTGCAGATCACCGGGACAAGATCCGGTTCGGGGAAGTAACGGTAGTCATCCGCGTCGGACTTCACGCGCCCGGCGATGGTGCCCTGGATTTCTTCCTTGTAATGGCGCGTTTCCTGAAGAATCGTACCTCCGGCGGCCAAAATCGCCGCCTGGCGGGAGATCTCGTAGCGAATGGTGTTTTCGATGCCGCGGAAGGAGTTGACATTCTTCGTTTCGGTTCGGGTACCGAAAGGCGCATCCGGGCTTTCCCGCAGGGACACATTGACGTCCGCGCGGATATTTCCGCGCTCCATCCGCCCCTCGGAAATCCCAAGCGCGCGCACCAGTTCGCGGATCCCGCGCACGTAGGCACCGGCGATCTCCGGGGCGTTCTTCCCCACCCCGGTAGCCGGGTCGGAAACGATCTCAATAAGCGGCACCCCGGAACGGTTGTAATCCACCAGGGAGTAGCGCGCCCCCTGGAGGCGCCCATCCGCCCCACCCACGTGGGTATTCTTCCCGGCGTCTTCTTCCAGATGCGCGTGTTCGATGGGGAAACGGTAGGGCGTGCCGTCGGCCAGCTCAATATCCAGGTAGCCGCCCAGGATAATCGGCTGGGCGTTCTGGGTGATCTGGTAGGCCTTGGGCAAATCCGGGTAGAAGTAGTTCTTGCGTTCAAAACGCGAGAGCTCGTTAATGCGGGAGTTGAGGGCCAGGCCCAGCTTCACCGCGTATTCCACCGCTGCCTCATTAACCACCGGGAGCGAACCGGGAAGCCCGAGGGAAACCGGCTGCACATCGGTATTGGGTTCGGCACCGAAAGCCACCGGTGCGGCGTCGAAAATCTTGGTCTTTGTGGACAGTTCGACGTGCACTTCCAACCCGATCACCGGATCGAAACGCGCGACGGCGTCCTCGTAATTCATGAGTTCATCCATGCTTTATTCCTCCCAATCCCGCGCGGGGCAGGCAGCGGGGACGTTGTGTCCAAGCGCGGCGTCGATGGCCGCGGCCACCCGGTACATGAGGGCATCGGCCCGGGCCGGGCTGAGAATCTGCAAGCCCACCGGCAGCCCTTCCGAGAGTCCGGCCGGCAACGAAATACCCGGGATTCCAGCCAGGTTGGCAGGAATGGTGGCGATGTCGTTGAGGTACATAGCCAGCGGGTCGTTTGTTTTTGAGCCAAAGGGGAACGCCACCGTGGGCGAGGTGGGCGAAACGATCACGTGGCACCGGGAGAAAGCCTGCTCCAGATCACGCTGGACCAGGGTACGGACCCGCAGCGCCGCGCCGTAGAAAGCATCGAAGTTTCCGGCAGAGAGCACGTGGGTTCCCAAAATAATGCGCCGCTTGACTTCCTCGCCGAAACCGACCGCGCGGGTAGCCCGCATCACGGTTTCCGCGGTGACCGGCCCTTCTTCGGGTTCGACCCGCAGGCCGTAACGCATCCCGTCAAAACGGGCCAGGTTGGAGGAAACTTCGGCGGGCATAATGAGGTAGTAGGCGGCCAGCGAATAGTGGAAACTGGGGCAGGAGAGCTCCACTGTTTCCGCGCCGAGTTCGCGCATGCGCCCCACCGCGTTTTCGAAAGCCTCAAGCACGCCCGGCGCGTAGCCTTCCCCGTGCATTTCTTCCACAAGGCCCACCTTGAGACCCGCGAGCGGCCGCTCCGGATCGCTTCCGGCACCTTCCCAACTCCCGGCTTCGCCGTGGCAGGCCGCAACGAGGCCAGAAGGAGTTTCGGGAAGCGAGGTGGAATCGTGGGGATCGTGCCCGCTGAGCAATTCCTGGAGCAGCGCGGCATCTTCCACGGTGCGGGTCACCGGCCCGATCTGGTCCAGCGAGGATGCCATGGCGATCAAACCGAAGCGAGAAACCGCGCCGTAGGTGGGCTTGGCACCCACTGTTCCGGTGACTGCGGCAGGCTGGCGGATCGACCCGCCGGTATCAGAACCGAGGGCGAGCGGCACCATAAAAGCACCGACGGCCGCGGCACTACCGCCACCCGAACCGCCCGGAATCCGGTCCAGATCCCAGGGGTTGCGCGAAGGCCCGAAAGCGGAATGCTCCGTGGAAGAGCCCATCGCGAATTCGTCCATATTGGTCTTGCCCACGATGGGGAGCCGGGCTTCTTTAATTTTTACGACGACGCTCGCATCGTACGGCGGGCGCCACCCCTCCAAGATCTTCGACGCCGCGGTGGTGGGAATCCCGCGGGTGCAAATATTGTCCTTCACCGCGATAGGAATACCGGCCAGCGGGTGGAGCTCCTGGCCTTCCGCGCGGGCGGCATCCACCCCGCGGGCAACCTCCAGGGCACCTTCACGATCCACGTGGAGGAAAGCGTTGACCTTGGGATTGAGCGCCTCAATGCGATCCAGGCAGGCGGTGGTGAGCTCCACGGAGGTGATCTCCCCCGCGCGCAGCAGCGCGGAGAGTTCCACGGCGGATTTGAGCAACAAGCTATTCATTTATTCCTCCCCCATAATGCGCGGGACGAGGAATTTACCTTCTTCGGCGGCCGGAGCCGCGGCGAGGACTTCCTCACGATCAAGGGTTTCCCCCGGAACATCGGGGCGTTTGACATTGGCCAGCGGAAGCGGATTGTATGTAAAGGGAATATCCGGCGTAACAACTTCGGATACCGCCTTCACTGCATCCTCGATGACGGAAAGTTCACCGGCCATTTTTTCGGCCTCGGTATCCGTCAGGGCGATGCGGGACAGGTCCGCTAGGCGCGCTACCTCTTCCTTAGAAAATGACGACATGGCTCAAGTCTACGCGGTTGCACCGCGCGATGGCGCACCGTCTACAATTGGCGCTATGACTGAGTGGACTTCGCGCCGGGTGCTGCGCACGGCGGGTGTGCTCGCGGCCGCGGCGCCGCTGGCCGCCGCGGGCGCCGTCGTCGTTGTGGATGAAATGCGCAAACGCCGCACCCCACCGGTCAATTCGTATCCGCACCTACCCCCGCAAGCGGTGCAGGTCGGGCGCGACCACGCAATCTTGTATACCGGCGCCGCGGACGTGTACCGCGCTATGCTCGCCGATATTAATAATGCACGGGATCATATTTATTTCGAGTGGTTTATTGTCAAAGCGGATCATGTGGGACACCGTTTCCGCGATGCGCTTATCGCTGCGGCCCACCGCGGGGTGCAGGTGCATGTACTGCTGGATACCTGGGGGAATCTCAACCAGCCGCCTTCCTTCCGGCACCCGCCACGCATCGCGAACCTGCACTGGATGAATTTCCCGCTGGTGCGCACCGGTATTCTTACCGGGCGTTCGCGTGATAAGGGGCGTGATCACCGCAAGATCCTAACCGTGGACGGGCGCGTTGGCTACGTGGGTGGCTACAATATCGGCGGCCTGTACGTAACGGAATGGCGCGATACTCACCTGCGCGTGGAGGGCCCCTCGGTATGGGAACTGGACGTGGCTTTTGTGGATATGTGGAATGCGTACCGCAAACGCGATCATCCCACCTTGCGCCGTGCTCTCACCCACCATTGGGATTCACGCATGCGGGCGGTCACGAATTCCCCGGCGCATAATACTTATCCTATTTCTTCGCTGTATTTGGATGCGTTGGCACGCTCCTCGCAGCGGGCTTGGATCACCATGGGGTATTTCATTCCGGATGCGCCCATGCTTGATGCGCTGACCGATGCGGCCGAACGCGGGGTGGACGTGCGGATTCTCATCCCGCAGTACTCCAATCATATTTACACGGACTGGGTGGGGCGGCCGCATTACGAGCGGCTACTGCGCGCCGGGGTGCGCATTTTCCTCTACCAGGACGCCATGATTCACGCGAAAACCATGACGATGGATTCCACCTGGTCCACCGTGGGAACCGCAAATATTGACCGGCTGTCCCTGCGGGGGAATTTCGAAATTAATATGTCGATTCACGATGCCGGTTTCGCGGCTGTCATGGAGAAGATTTTCGAATTTGACCTGCGTAATACCCACGAACTCACCTTGGAGGAATGGGGTCAGCGCGGCGCGCTGGCACGGGTGACAGAAAAAATCATGGCTCCGCTGGCACCGCTGCTGTAGTCGCGTTGCGGTCCGTGCTGCTGTAGCCGCGCACGGTCGCAAGGGGCACGACGCCGCAGCGCCGTCCCGTCGCGCCGCCGCTGCACGGCGCTCGGTTTTTGCGTTGTGCGGTTTTATGCGGGCAGCTGGCCGGTGCGCAACAGCTCGGTGAATTCCGCTTCGCTCAGGCGTGGAATGCCCAGTTCTTCAGCCTTAGCGGCTTTCGACCCGGCGTTCTCCCCCACCACCACCGCGGTAGTTTTCTTGGAAACCGAGCCTGCGGCCTTCCCGCCGTGCGCGAGGATTACTTCTTTCACCGAATCGCGGGTATAGCCCTCCAGGGAGCCGGTGGCCACAATCGTCATGCCAGCCAGGGTTTGGGGAACTTGCTCAGCGTCCGCGGCGCTATCGGCGAAAACCACCCCGGCCGCTTCCCATTGCTCAATAATCTCCAGGTGCCAGGGCACCTCGAACCATTCTTTAAAGGAGCGGGCAATAATCTCCCCCACCCCGTCCACCGCGGAGAGTTCCTCCACGGAAGCCTCGCGCAGCTGCGAAAGAGCCGGGAAAGCGGCCGCGAGCGCACGGGCCGCGGTGGGCCCGACGTGCCGGATGGAGAGGGCCACAAGTTTGCGCCACAGTTCTTTCCCGCGGGCCTTCTCCAGCTCGGTGAGCATGGTGAGGAGGGCTTTGCCGGGTTCGCTTTCTTTGGTGATGACGCGCTGGCCGGCGCTGCTTCCCCAGGTGGGTTTGGTCCAGGCGGCGCGCACATAGCGGTAATCACCGGTGGGTTGGCCGGCGCTGCGGATTTCTTTCCATACCCAGGTATTTGCCACATCCGCGGCCTGCACCGCGAATAGTCCGGCCTCGCTGTGGAGCACCGGTTCTTGGGGTTCGGGAACGCCCAAGCTGCGGGCTACCGCGGGTGGAATAATCACTTCGGAGTTAAGGATTGCGCCGTCGTCGTCCACGATTTCGAGTTCGCGTGCCGCCTCGCGCGCGAGGCGCAGGGTTTTTTTGCGCCCGTCCGGGCCTTCGATTTCGAGGCGGTGGCCGCTGGCGAGCGCGATAAGTGCTTCGCGGCGCCGGGCGTCCGGGTTGGTAAGCCACAGCGCGGTTTCTTCGCCGAGAGCCTCCACGTCCAGCGCTCCGCGCGAACCGATATGAACCACGCGTTCGGCCAGTTGTGCGGGGCAGGATTGCGCATTGGGACAGCGCATATCCACATCGCCTTCCTGGGCGGGGGCGAGAGTGGCCCCGCAGGAGGGGCAGGCGCGGGGCATCACCCATTCGCGTTCGGTGCCGTCGCGTTCCATAAGGACGGGGCCGACCACTTCGGGGATGACATCCCCGGCTTTGCGCACGATAACGACGTCGCCAATGCGTACGCCTTTGCGAGCCACTTCTTCGCGGTTGTGGAGGGTTGCCTGGGTAACAACCGAGCCATCCACGAGTACGGGTTCCATAATGGCGTAGGGGGTGGCGCGCCCGGTACGTCCCACATTGACCTGGATATCCAGGAGGGTGGTTTCCACTTCTTCGGGCGGGTATTTATAGGCGATGGCCCATCGTGGGACCCGGGAGGTGTAGCCGAGCCCTGCCTGGCTCGCCCGGTCATTAACTTTGAGGACGGCACCGTCAATCCCGTGGATGAGATCGTAGCGGTGGGTGGCCAGGTCCGCCACGAAAGCCTCAATATCATCCCAGGTTGAGACAAGTTTGGTGTAGGGAGAAATGGGCAGGCCCCAGCGCGCGAATGCTTCGTATACGCCAGCCTGGGTGGACAGTGCTTCCGCCAGGGAGGCCGGCACGCCCGCGAGCGCCCCGATGCCGTGGGCAATGAAGGAGAGCGGGCGGGAGGCGGTGACGGCCGGGTCTTTTTGGCGCAAGGAGCCGGCCGCGGCGTTACGCGGGTTTGCGAATTCGCGGCAGGAGCGGATGATGCGATTAGCTTCGCGCACCGCTGCGATATCCCCGGTTTGTTCCGCGGCAGCCCGCTCACGTTCGGCTGCGGCGCGGCGCTCACGCTGATCGGCGTTGAACTGGGCGAACTCTGCGAGCGGGAAGAAAACTTCCCCGCGTACTTCCATAACGTCCGGAATATTGTTGCCCTGCAAGCGCTGCGGAATGGCGGCGATGGTGGCGATATTGCGGGTGACATCTTCCCCGGTCACGCCGTCCCCGCGAGTGGCGGCTACCGTGAGCGCGCCGTTGTTATAGCGCAGGTTGATGGCGAGGCCGTCGATTTTCGCTTCCGCGGTGACGGCGGTGCCAGACTCCCCGGACGTTCCCGGGAGCGCGGCGTACCAGACACGCAGATCCTCGAGGGAAAAGACGTCCTGGAGGGAGTAGAGGCGTTCGCGGTGCCGCACCGGCGCGAAGGGCTGAGCATCGGGCAGGGGCACGGCGCTGAGCGAAGGCCCGGCACCGAGCTCCGGTCCGGCACCCTGCTCCGGTTCCACGCCTTCATCCGCCAGGGCATCCGCTGCGAGCGTGGCTGCGCCGTCGTTCTTAACAGGTGCCCCGACGGCGCGGCTGGGGGAATCCGGTGCCGCGAGCTCCGGGTAGCGCTCTTCCAGATCGCGCAGCTCGTGAATGAGGCGGTCGTAGTGGTCATCCGTCATGAGCGGATCGGCCCCGGAATGGTAGGCGATCTGCGCGCGGGTCAGCGTGGGGGCAATCTCATTCCAGCGGCGGCGGGCCTCGTCAATGCTCATGCCCCTATTGTCCCTCACCGCCCGGTTACCTCAAACCCCAGGGTACGGCGGGCCGCACCTATAGTTGTTTAAGCCTGGAATAACAAGAGAGGATCTCGAAAAGCCCAGGCCTTGAAATATCACACCGGCAGGCTCTTTACCGCGGCGCTGCTCTTTGCCAAGATATATGGGTCTCATATGCAGCTATCCCGCAGGAGCGGGAATACCCCGCGAGTGGCGGGGAAAAGGAGGATTCATGGATTGGCGTTCGCGTGCCGCGTGCCTGACGGAAGACCCGGAGCTTTTCTTCCCGATTGGTAGTTCGGCCTCGGCCCTGGCCCAAACGGATCGGGCCAAGCGGGTATGCCAGGAATGTACCGTCCGTGAAGACTGCCTCAGCTACGCTCTCGAACACAACCAGGATTCGGGCGTATGGGGTGGCACCTCCGAAGATGAACGCCGCCGGCTGCGCCGCCGCACCGCCCGCGCGCGGCGAGTACGCGAACTTGCCTCCTAAGGCGAACCGGCCCAAACCCTACCAGCCCACGCGCAAAGCGCGTGGGCTGCGTCGTCGTACTTAGCGCTCTGCGTCCTCGTACTTAATTCTTAGGCGCGCCGGGAGCGGAAACTATTTTTCATCCGTGGGCGGCAGCCCGGCCGTCACATTAATCGTGAGGGTAACGGTGGTGCCACCGCCGTCCCGCGCCTCCCATTTAATGGTGCCGTGCAATTCGCCTTCCACCATGGTGCGCACAATCCGAGTGCCCAGGCCCTGCTTGACGCCGGTGGTGGGCACGCCCACGCCGTCGTCACTCACCTGCACCGTGAGAACATCGCCCTCACGGTCCGCGCTCACCACAATATGCCCGCCGTGCGGCAGACCGTGCTCCACCGCATTGGAGACCAGTTCGTTGAGAACAACTGCCAGGCGGGTAGCGGTATTCGCGTCCACCATCCCGAATTCGCCGCGCACCTCGGAAGAAACACGCACATCCGTGGAGGCGATATCGGTAGCCATGGTGATAAGCGGGGTGAGGACCTCGGAAAAGTCCACGATTTCGTCCACGGTTTGGGAGAGGATTTGGTGGACGAGGGCAATGGTTTCCACGCGGCGCTGCGCCTCGGAGAGCACCTCGATTACCTTTTTATCGTCCGCGCGGCGCGCCTGCATCCGCAGCAGCGCGGATACGGTCTGCAAATTATTTTTGACGCGATGGTTAATTTCGCGGATCGTGGTGTCTTTGCTGACCAGCTCCAATTCGCGCCGGCGCAACTCGCTAATATCACGCGAAAGCACCACCGCGCCCACGTGCTTGCCGTCCTTCCACAGCGGCACCGCCCGCAGGGAGAGTACCGCCCCGCGCAATTCGAGTTCCGTCATCCACGGGGCGCGCCCGAGCAGCACCACCGGCAGCGCATCATCCAACCGAGTTTCCGCGTCAATACTCGAGGTGATTTGCTCGGCAAGTAGCTGGCCTTCGAAGGTGGAACGAATCCCGAGCCGGTGCAGATTAGAGACCGCGTTCGGGCTATTGAAAATCACAGCGCCATCGGCGTCGATATGGGTGAAACCGTCCGTGACGCGCGGGGCGCCGTGGCGGAAACCGCTCGGGGTGCCCTCCATCGGGAAAAGCCCCTGGGTGACCATATCAAGGAGCTGCTCTTCAATTTCCTCATAGGAGGAATGGCGCAGCACCGTTTCTTTGCGTGAACGCTGGGAGTAGACCAGGGCGAGAACCGCGAAAGGATCCTCACCCGCCCGGCGCACCGGATAACCTTCGTAACGCAGGCCGTGAATATAGACCGTGCCGCGCTGCCCGGTAGCAATAATCTCCCGGAACTTCTCCGAATCGGCCGGATCGAAAGTCATATTGACCACGTCATTATCCAGCGCGGTGGCATTGGTGGCCGGGCGGCAGGCCGCCGCGATAATGAAGCGTTCATCCTGGAGCGGGGTGACCAGCACGAGGTCCGCGAAGGAAAAATCGGAGAGTAACTGCCAGTCCCCCACCAGCTGATGCAACCATTCGCGTTGCGAAGCGGAGAGCGTTTGGGACCGTTCCAAGATATGACCGAGAGATGGCATACCCCTAAGAGTAGTCGCTCGCGCGAGTACACTAGTAGTTCCGCGTTAGTTATATTCACGGCAGTGCGAGGGCCGGGCTGCGCCGGCGGTGGAGGCCGGGTGGAGCGGCGCCGCGCTGCGCCGTCGTTCTATCCACGAAGGGAAACCCGCATGGCCGCACGTACCCGCGCCACCGCGCACCACACCGCGCTGGCGCGCAGCCTCACCTCCCCGCAAATCGCCATGATTGCGCTGTCCGGGGCGCTGGGCACGGGGCTGTTCCTCGGGGCGGGGGCCACGATTTCGCTGGCGGGACCGGCCACGATTATTTCTTACGCGCTGGCCGGGCTGCTGGCGCTCTCGGTGGTGTGGGCGCTGGCGGAAATGGTCAGCGCGCATCCCGTTCCCGGTGGGCACGGCACTATCGCGGGGGCTTATCTGGGGAACCTGGGCGCTTTTGTGACCCGCTGGAATCTGGCGGTCACCTATATTGTGGCGGTGGGCGCGGAGGTGACGGCCGGCGCGAAATACCTCCAGCACTGGCTGCCCCAGCTCAATAGTGCGGTGGGGACGGTGGCCTGTTCCCTCTTTATTGTGGGGCTCAATATGGCCACGGTGCGGCTGTACGGCACCGCGGAATACTGGTTCTCCATGATTAAAGTGGCGGCCATTTCGGTCTTTATTCTGCTCGGTCTCATTATTATTTTCGTGGGGCTGCCCGCGAGTGAGCCGGTGGGGCTGGTCAATCTCACCGAGCACGGCGGGTTTATGCCGCTGGGCGCCGGCTCGGTTTTCATTGCCGCGTGCATGGCGGTTTTTTCTTTCGGTGGGATCGAAACGGTCTCGGTAACGGCCGCAGAATCAGGGAACCCCCGATACGATATTCCGCGCGCGGCCCACACCATGATTTGGCGGCTGCTGCTCTTCTACGTGGGGGCGATTGCGGTGGTGGTAGCGATGCAGCCGTGGACCGTGACCGCCGAGCCACTCCACGATATTTCCCAATCGCCGTTCGTGCACGCGCTGGATGCCGCGGAGATTCCGGCGGCCGGGCATATTATGAACGCGGTGCTGCTGGTGGCGGCGTTGAGCGCGGCGAACGGGTGCCTCTACACTTCCTCGCGTATGATTCACGCGCTGGCAGCCGACCGCATGGCCCCCGCTTTTGCGGCGCGCACCACGCCGAAGGGCACCCCGCGCGGTGCGGTCACTTTGGCGATGGTGGGAATGGTGGTCGCCTGTATTTTGGCGCTCACCTCCCCGCAGGCCGGCTTCTCGTATTTGTACGGCTGCGCCACGGTCGGGACCCTTCTCACCTGGGCTTTAGTAATGGCCACTCATATTGCTTTTCGACGACGCCGCAAGCAGCTGGGACTCGAGCTCCCTCCGGCTCGCCTCTGGGGTGCCCCGGTGACAAACCTGGCCGTCATAGCCGGCTGCCTGGCTATTTTCGTGGCGCTCTTCTGGCTCATGCCGGTAGCCTGGTATGCCGGGCTACCCTATCTGGGTATCCTTCTTCTTATCTATGTTTTTCTGGATCGGGTGCGCGGGCTGCCCGCGCCGCGGGACCTGGCCGGGGAGGAAGCGGCGGGCGGTGCGAATGCGGCACGGGGAGCCGTGGCGGTGAGTGACACGAGAGCGACCCGGGGAACCGCAACTGCGCATAATGCCGCGGCCGGGAGCGAAGGAGCTACGACGAATGGAGTCAGCGAAAACTAAACGTTGGATGTGGGCCGGGGCGAGCTCGATTGCTGCCGGCCTCGTCCCCCTTCTTCTCACCATGGTTTTCCAGCGCGGCTGGTGGGTTCCTTGGGCACTCCTGCTGGTGATTGGCTGCGTTGAAATTGCGTACGGGTTGTTGGTGTGCAGGCGTGCTGAGATTCGTGCCAGCGTTGATACCGAAATAAAGATGTAGATATTGGGTGTTGCGATGAAAGCTACCACGTCACTCAGATTGGTGTGGCATAACCGTTCGTTAGCGCCCATGGCCCTGGCTATTATTGCTGCCGGGCTAACCTTTTATGTTCCGGTTAGCGTGGTTTTCCTGACTTCTCGAGGGCAGTCCCTCGAAAATATTTTCATTTTCGAGAGTATTCTCTTAGCGAGCATCCTTGTTGCAGAAGTACCCAGCGGGCTTATTTCGGACAGAATTGATCGCCGGTGGGTTATCCTTTCCGGTTTCGTATTCAACGGGTGTGCGGAAGTTGTTTTTGCGTTGGGAAACTCGTTCACTGCGTTCACCTTGTCATTTGTGCTGAGCGGCCTAGGAATTGCGATGCTCACCGGCACGCAGGATGCCTACATCTACGAAGCTCTCGGCGACGATGCAGATCGGGACTCAGTTGCGGTGTGGGGACACTTCGGCGCCCTTGAGTTAGCGGCCGGGGTCTTTGCTTCATTCGTGGGTGGAGTGCTCACAAAGATTGATGTTGCTTTACCGGCTTGCGCGGCCGCCATCGCTGCCTGTCTAGCCGCGGTAGCCGTTCTCTTCCTCCCACCACAACCCGCTTCTACTTCTGAAAAAGCCACGGAAGAAACGGCACTTGTTTCCTTGAAGCGGGGTATTTGTTTGCTGTTCAGCTCCCCGGTACTGCTGTATACCGCTGTCGCTTCGGCAGCGGTCTTCGTGCTCTTCAATTCAGTATTTACGCTCAACCAGCCAATTTTTGATCGTGTTGATGTGCCGCTTGCCTTCTGGGGTTTCATCGTTGGTGGTGCCCAATTAGCTGCGGCAGTTTACGATCATTTCTCCGGGGTGATCGTTGAACGAGTCGGTCGGCGAGCAGGTCTTCTCCTGGCTTTCGGATACGGCGTCATTGGATTTATCTTGATGATGATTCCGCACATTATATGCGTGATCATTGGTTTCACATTGGTGGTTATCAGCATGTTCGCGCGTGGACCGATCACTCGAGCAGTCGCTAACAAGGAAATTCCGAGCGAGCGTCGTGCGACGGTTTTAAACGTTGCAAGCACACTGGGAAGTCTCATTGGAATCTTGCTCAACCCGGTCATCGGCTGGGGCGCAGATCAAAGTCCAGTGGTGACAGTGGGCGGAATCGCCCTTGTTCTTTTCTTCGTCACGCTGACGTGGATTCCAATCGCAAATCGTTACGTTCAGGTCAAGGAAACAGAAGAGGAACAGCGGTGAAAAATCTGAGCTGGAAGTCGTACTTATCCGTGGCTCTGCTGATCTTTGTGTGCCATGCCGCGTATCCCATCGTGGACCTCATTCAACCCGATAAACGCTACTACGCCGGGTACCTGGCCTTCGGATCAATACTCGCTTGTAGCCTCCTCGGTTTGATCCTTCCGCTACGCCTTGTATCCAGAAAATCCTTAGTTTTGTGCGGGGTCAGCATCGTCATCGGATTGGTAGCCGGCCTGGCAATGTGGCCGCTGGCGTGGAATTGGTTTCCGGATATGCCGCACTTCTTCGGCGGTTATCTCCTTGTGAATTGCGGAGTTTATGCCTTTGTAGGCTTCTTTTCCTACCGCCACCGCAAGGAAAGGCTCCGCTACGCCCACGTCCTGCACCAGGCGGCGCAGAAATCTACCCCGCACACCCCAGAACAGGATCCGGGCATTACCGCGCCGAATGTGCCAACATCCGATGTACCGACACCGGACGAACCAGCCCCTGGCTTGTAGCCCGAGTGCCAACTAGATCATCCCGCTAGGTGATCTTTCCAAGTGTATGAAACACTTCCTCAAGGTAGGACTCGGTGTGCTCGAGGATGATTTTCCCTCCGACTGCGATGCGAAAGTGAACCGCCGCAGCCTCGGGAGAAGCGGGGTCCACTTCTTCGCCGATGAGACCAAGCCATTGCACGGTGATATCTGAGGGCTCAATCTGTTCTGCGGTAGACACACATTCCGTATACGGGATATCAAATGCCTTCCCGTACGCGGCGACGCATACATCACCCTCATCCCGATATACCGTGAAGATCTTTTCCCCGGCAGGAGCCTGATTGACGATGATGTGCGCATCTTTGGGAATCGTAGGGGTCCGGTCGATATAGAATCCTGGAACGATATTCCAGTAGAGCGCGCCTATAGCCCCAAGCCACGCAACGAGCACGGCTAAAACAACCATACAAGCCGTTCTAAAACGCAGGATATTCCTGATCGTTCTAGGACTCAGTATCGTCGTTATATCAGTAGCCATATCGCCTCCGCTGGGCATGTATACCGCAGACGCTTTCCACTGACCGACGCCTACGTCATCCTCACTCCCTCGATTCTATTCTGATCTTGCGAAGGTCGGGTGCGGGAGCGTTCGGATTGCCCAGGCGCACGGTATTCCAACCTTGACGCAGGGACACTGAGGTATTCACCCAAGAGAATGCGCCGCTGAAAGAGCCCGTTGATAGGCCGCCGAGCACATACGCGTCGTCGTTCACATCTACGTGGAGGTCACGCACCTCACCGCTGCGGTATTCAATACCGAGGCGATACGTGCCAGCTTCCGGTGCATAAACGGAGGTGAGGGTAACATCATTCCCCGCGCCACCGAGCCACCGTGTTGTCCCGCTCGCAACCCGGGTTTCACCCCGCATCACGCCATCGGTCGTTGCGAGGGTATAGGGCAGTGTGCTCGGCGCATATTGGTACGCGCGGAAATAATCAATCTCGAACGTCTTTGGATACGGGATCGCGGGATCGAAGGGGCCGGTCCAGGAGTCAGCTTCACGTTTCTCGTACAGGCCTAGGTAGGTGAGCATCGGATAATTCGGGGAAAGCGGGGTGGAGAATTTCTCAACGCCATCGACGTACACTTTCATCCCCGAAGGCTTCCATTCAAAACCGTAGGTGTGGAAACCTTCGGAAAGATCGGTGCCGGTGGAAATCTTGGTCGTCCAGGGGAAGAGCCTGCCCCAATCACCCCAGGGATGAATAGCGCTTTGCGCCACGGTGGCGTTATTGCGCCCGAGGATCTCAAAAATATCAACTTCACCGTTCTGGCGTGACCATCCGCCCTGGCCTTCGGGCACGTCTTGGTTCGCTCCTGTCATCCACCAGGCGCTGTGCAAGCCTCCCCCGTTCGCAGCCCGGGCCCGCAGCTCAAAATAACCGTATTTCTGGAGATGCCCACGGAACGGCTGCGTCTGCTGTGCAATCCCGGGGTATTTGGTCCACTCGTGCAAATAGTCTTTTTGGTAGGTCTGCAGCGAGGAAACCCGCGTCGAGCCATCAAAGCTCGGGTCCCAGGGCTGTTGATCCGCGGTGATCTTGAGTTTGAGCGTACCATCGCTCACTTCATAGTTCGCTTGGGTGCCGGGCGAGGTTGACCAATGGGGTAGGTAGCGATCCGTGAAAAGGGCATCGTTGATGCCTGTACCGTTGAATTCGGAAGATGCGGTCAGCACCATTCCTTCTTTTGCCGGAGTTGCCGGGTCGATAATCTGTTCCGGGGCAGCCACGCGCGGCGTCGCTTCACCAGTTTCCACAGATGCCGCAGGCTCCGTGGTTTTCACGGCGTAGCTTGTGCATGGTACAAGAGTTACCGCACCCACCAAGGCGAGGAGCGCTGCGGAGCTCCTACTTCGCCGTAACAGCGTATCTTTACCGGGTTTCATGAGGTGTCCTTTCGGGAATGTGTTTCGCCTCCGGAGCAGCATTGCTCCGTCGAGCTGGTGGAAGTGGCGTCCATGCTTTACTTCACCAAGAGCCGATCAGAAATACGGGTGCTCGGGTTGAGATAGGGATCAAAATCGATGATTTCCCCGTTGATCTCGAAGCGGTAGCGCCCGAGTTGGCGAACCGCCAGCGCCCCGCGGAAACGCGTGGTCCAGGCACACACCGCCGCTTTTTCTTCTTCACTTAGCCAGGCCGCAGGGCAGGAGCATTGTGCGAACTCACACGCAAGTGCCGCATCCGCGGTCAAGGCATTAACCTCGGGAGAGAGCAGCGATCCGCGGGTGCGGAAGTAGGCAACATCGGGGTCGCAATCGAGGAGCGGCTTAAGCCAGGTACGCGAGAGCGAATTCCGCAGCGCGTTGACCACCGCCGGACCGGATGGATCGCGCACGCGTTCGCTATTATCCCAGTAGGGTGCGGTATCCGGGCCAACCCTAACCCCATCCAGCACCCCGAGAGATGCGTTCATCACCGCTCCGGAACCGAGCAAATACACCTCGTCACCAAGCGCGGCGCGAATTGTTTCCAGGCCGCTCCGGTAGGCTTCTTCGCGCGGCATCCCGCCCGTGCGTTCCCCTGCTACCGCGGCGGCATAGATGAAATCAAGCTTGAACATATCCACACCCCAGCCCTGGATCGTGGACATAGTGGTAGCCAGCCAGTCATGCGCTTGGGGTTTGGAAAAATCGAGCGCGTAATAATTCGCTCCCCAATTATTGCCAGTTACAGTCAGGGAGCCATCAGCGTTATGGAGGAATAGCTCTGGATAAGAGGAGAGCACCGGAGTATCCGGGAGGGCGATAAAGGGTGCGACCCACAGTCCTGCTTTCAGGCCCGCATCATGAATCTTGGAGAAGACATCCGGCATACCCGCGGCGAATTTGGAGTTGGCCCGCCAGTCCCCGACCCGGCGTTCCCAACCATCGTCGATCTGGATGGTGCCGTAGCCCAGCTCGCGCGCGGGCGCTATTTCCGCGTTAATAATCTCCGCGGTTATTTCTTCGAACCAGGAGTACCAGGAGGACCACACCGGCCCGAGCGTTTCCGCAGCCCGCAGCGGCGTGCGCTCCCCCAGGTATTCTTCTTTGAGAACGCCTGCGTAGCGGGTAAATACCTCCGGTTCGCTCCCGATGCTCACCAGCCACGAAGCTTCGTCGGCTTCCGCGCTTGCCTCTACTTCTTCCGCGGAGATTTTCAAGAGCGGCGAGGAGGCGTGCACGGCTCCGATGAGGAGGGTGCGCCCTTCCGGGCCGCTCAGAGCGGTCATCATGGACGAGTGATGCTCGGCGGGAGTATCCGTTGCGGCGTCGTCGGCCGTGAGTGCGCGTAAGGGCTTGTCCCAGATTCGCCACGGTTCCCGGCGCAGCGTCCACCACCGCGTGGGGGTCCAGGAATTCCACCCGTGCCGGTAGTATTCGGTGGCGCCCCACGGGTGGGAGAGTTTCCACGAAGTTCCGGTAATGAGGTAGTCGCTTGTATTAAGTGGTACGACGGCGCTGGCTCCGTGAACGGTGAACGTGCCTGAGTCGGTGTGGATGTCCATGTTTTCTCCGCGAAAAATATGCAGCGGGGTACGGTTTGCTCGAGTGCCTAACCGCACCCCGCCGTGTAGGTAATGGGGGTTACTTGGTGAGGATGGAGTTCACCTTGTCATTGAGCTTGGCCAGTGCCTCGGCCGGCTCAACGGAGAGCTGTTCGATCTCATCGAAGGTGACCTGGCCTTCCGTTGCGATCTCATTGCCCTTATCGGTGATCGGGTAGTAGGCGAGGTTGGAGGCATCCTTGGTGATTTCGGTGAATGCCGAAACGTCCCGGCCTGCCTTCTCATGCGCCTGGGCGGCCTTCTCGGAGTATTCGGTCAGCGAGGGGAAAACAACCGCATCTTCCGCAACGATGGACTGGCACTTATCCGAGGTAAGGAACTTGACCCATTGGAACGCGGCTTCGGGGTTCTTAGCCTGCTTGGTGATGGAGGGAGCCAGGCCGTTAATGATAGTCTTACGGCCTTGCGGACCTTCGGGAAGCGGAGCGAAAGCAAACTTGTTCTTCTCCGAGCTGGACCACATCTTGATACGCCAGGATCCATCCGGAACCAGCGCAGCCTTGCCCTGCTCCATCATGGGTTCCAGGCCCAGCGGACCTGCAATTTCCAACGGGGTAACGTAGCCGGCTTCAATCTGCTTTTGCCACCAGGCCATTGCTTCAGCGAGCTTGGGATCGTTCATCTTGTACTCGGTGCCGAAGGGATTCTTATCGAGGTACTTGAAGCCATTGGAAAGAGCGAACCACGACCACTGGCCCTGGCCGACGATCCCGCCGCCCTTTTCCAGACCCCAGCCGTAAACCTTGACATTGTTCTTGTCGAAACCGGGTTCATCACCGCGCTTGCCATTATTATCAATGGTCAGATGAGCGATGAGTTTGCCGAAGGTGCCGCCGTCTTGCGGATTCCAGGTGAGCTTCTTGAGCTCATCGGCGGAGACACCGGCTTCTTCGGTCAGTTTGGTGTTGTAGACAAAGGCGATGGTGTCCCAGTCCTGCGGGATACCGTAACGCTTACCGTCCTTGACCCAGAGGTTCGCCAGTTCGCCGGTGTACTTGGAGAAATCAATCTCCCCATCTTTCATATACTGGTTGAGATCTAGGAGCTGACCCTTACCTGCCAACTCGGGATAGTACTGAACGTGGTTGGTAATAACATCCGGCGCTGTGCCAGAAACAAGGTCGGTAGTCAGATTCTTCCAGTAGTCATCCCAGCCCTGCTGTTCAATCTTGACCTTGATACCGGTTTCCTTTTCAAAAGCAACCGCGCACTTCTGGTAGGTGGCCTGCTGGCCAGCGTCCCAGAGCCGGTAGGTGACTTCTTTGGAGGTGGAGTCCTTTCCGGAGTCGGTTTTACCTTGGGATACGGAGGTGCCATTGGAGCACGCTCCCAATGCGAGGCACATAGTTGCACCTACGGCAAACAGCTGCGTTACCTTGCGCATCTGAGTTCCTTTCTCGTGGGTTGACGTCGTCGTCGTTCTTATTTCAATTTTTGGGTACTTGACTTGTGCCCGCCTATTTCGCGGCGGTCAAACCAAGAGAGTTAACTAGGCGCTTGCCGAAGATAATGAGCAAGATGAACATCGGGATGATCTGCAAGGTCGCCGCGGCCATGAGCCCGGCCCAATCGGGGCGGGTGGAGGGTGAGGACTGCGCGAAAACGGACAGGGCCACGTTGAGGAGCCGCACGGAGTCGCCCTTGGCAATGAGCTGGGGCCACATGTATTCGTTCCATCCGAATACCGCTTGAATAATCGCGAGCGTGGTGATGGGTGCAGCACACATGGGCACGATCATTTTCCGGAAAACCGTCCACCGGCTCGCACCGTCGAGCATGGCGGCTTCTTCCACTTCCCTAGGTAGGGAAAGCATGAATTGGCGCAGGAAGAAGATTCCGAAGGGGCAGATGAGCACGTACGGGGCGAGCAAGCCCTGGAAGGTGTTGATCCACGCCAGCTTGTCCATGAGCACGAAGTTGGGAAGGGCCACGAAGATCGGGGGAATCATGAGTGCCACCAACAGCGTGACGAAAAGAGTGTCCCGGCCGCGGAAGTGCAGGCGTGAGAGCGCGTAGGCAGCCATGGTGGATGTAGTTACCTGAGCGATAACCAGAATCGCCACGAAGAGCAGCGAGTTGCGCATATAGAGCCAGAAGTTAATGGTTGCCGCCGTACCTCCTGCGGCCACACTTTCTTCCGGAGTGGTCATGCCCAACACCCGCCGGAAATTGATGGTGGTGGCGTTCTCGGGGATGAGTGAATAGTTCCCGGAGAAAATTTCCGAATTGGGCGTGAGCGCGGTACGCAGTGCCCACAGGAGCGGAAGAACCGTGACAATAATGAGAAGGATAAGCAATCCCCATCCGGCCACTTTTCGGGCTGTTACGGGCTGGTGTCGTTTTTTCGTTGTTGTGCGTGCGATCGTCTTCATTGTTCTTCCTCCAGCCCCTTAGTTCATATCGGATTCGTTGGAGCGAGCGAGCCTCAGCTGGATGATGGTAATGACAACCAAGGCCAGCATGAGCACCACTGCCATCGCGGAGGCGTAGCCCATATCAAATTGTTCGAAAGCTTTTTCGTAGATATACAGGTAGATCACCCGGGTTGAGTTCCCCGGCCCGCCCGAGGTGGCAACCGAAACGGTGTCAAAGATCTGGAAGGAACCGATCATGGAGACCACCACAACCATGACGAGGATCGGGCGGAGCAGCGGGAGGGTGACGTGGCGGAACGTTTGCCAGGTGGAGGCGCCTTCCGTTTCCGCGGCTTCGTAGATCATGCGGGGAATTGTTTGCATTCCCGCGAAAAGCAGCAATCCGGTATAGCCCATATTGCGCCAGGAGTTCACCAAAGCCACGGTATAGATTGCGATATCCGGGTTGCCGTAGAAGGAAATGGGACCGACCCCGATAAAACCGATGATGTGGTTGAGCAGGCCAACCGTGGGATCGAGGATGAACAGCGTGATGGCCGCGATCGTGACATTGGGAACGAGCCAGGGTAGGAGCAAAACGGAACGCACCAGAGTGGATTGCGAAACCTTTTGCATGAGGAAGGCAATGCCGAGCCCCAGGATGGTCTGGGTGGAGATATTCACGAGCACGTATATGACCGTCACCTTGATGGAGTTCAGGAAGGTGTCATCCGAGAGAAGCCGCGCGTAGTTATCCCATCCCACCCATTTTGCGTCCTCGAGCAGGTTCCAATCGGTAAAGGACATGTGGATACCGCGCACAATCGGGATGAGGTAAAAGACCACGAATCCGATAACTGCCGGGGCCAGGAAGAGTACCGCCGCGCGCCCCTCCCCTTTCCGGTGGAAGCGGCTCCCGCGCGGAGTTCCCTGCGCGCGTGGTTTCTTTCGTGCGGGTACTACGCCATTCTCGGCTGTAGCTGCGGCTGTGTGCATCATCGCCTCCATACCTGCCGGGGCAGGTTTTCGCTTCATTGCGTATCCAGTATCTGGTTACCGGTTGCCTCGCGAACATTATTACGTTAGTTTCTTTAGTATGTCAAACGTTTCGAAGTTCCCTGCTGCGGTGACCCGCAGGGTGCAGCGTCGCATGAACCTCCTCGCGGCGTGTCAGTACCTGGTGCACGAATCGCAGACTATCGCGGAAATTGCGGGGAAAATTGGCGTCACACGGCCGGCCGCGGAAAGCATCGTGGCCGATCTTGATGATCTGGGTTGGCTCAAACAGCTGGAGCCCGAAAACACCCTGGGGCGCCCGGCGGTGCGCTGGGTGCTGGACGAGCACGCCGTTTACGTGCTCGGTTTAGATATTGGCGCGCACCATTGCACCGCCATGCTCTGCAATGCCAGGGGCGAGGTTCTTGGGGAGCGCACCTGCGAACTTTCCGCAGCTCAGGTGGCTAATGAGCGTGTTGACGCGGCCGTTGATCTGGGGCGAAGCACTGTCGCGGACGCGAAACTAGACGTGAGAGATATTACACTTTGTTCGGTCGCGTCACCCGGTGTCATTAACGACGGCGCAGTTGAGTACTTCGGCGGCAGTGGAATGCCCGGGTGGCAGGGCAGCAATATCGCAGCTCAGATCTCCACCAGGCTGGGCTGCCACACGGTGGTGGCCGGGGATTGCGCCCTCGGTGCCCTCGGGGAAGCCTGGCAGGGAGCCGCGGAGGGCCACGACGAAGTGGTGTATATCCTCTCCGGTGAACGTACCGGAGCGGCCGCCATCGTGGGTGGGCGTATCCACCGCGGGCTGCGGGGTGGAGCCGGCCTTATTGGCGAACTTGGAGTGTTACGCTGGCGCGATATCGAAGCGGCAACACATGCCCGGGAGCTGTACCCCGCGGGTGAAGTCCCCTCCCGCACCAAGATTTTCGAGAGTGTAGATAGCGATCCGCGCGCCCGTGACTTCGTTGATGACTTCGCCGATGCTCTCTCCCTGGGAGCTTCCGCCATGATCCTCGCGCTTGCTCCATCCCATGTGGTGGTAGGCGGGAAATACTCCGCCTACGCGGATACGTTCTTGGAGCGATTCATCGAGAACTTACGGCGAATCTGCCCAATTATGCCGGAAGTTTCCGTATCAGCCCTGGGCCCGCGCGCTATTTGCTTAGGTGCGTTGCGGCAAGGATTAGACACCCTGACCGATGACCTTACGCAGATGGCTTCTTCCTCGGAAGTATTCCCATCCGTCCAAGGTTTCCAAGAAATCTACCGTAGATAACTAGTTCGATTTTGACGTGGTTGTCCGGGTTGGCTGGGCGGCACGTCCTCAGCGGAAGAAGTGGCCATGACACCTCCCCCACACCTCCTCCCGGTGTACCGCAGCATCGATGCCCTGCTCGCCTACGCCCAGGACTATCTAGATCTTGACGCCCGCGATATCACCCTGACCCGCAATCGGATCTTTGAGATTTTTTCTCTAGATTCGTACCCCGGAGCGGAAGAAGTCCTAGCTTTGCTCGATAGCGATCCGGGGGCAGAGTCCGCACCCGCGGACCCAAGGGATGCGAATCCCGTGCACGGTGGCCGGCCCGATAACGTGCTGAGCGAGTTTCTAGACTCGTGCGAGAAGGCCGGCCTCATTGAGACGGGTGGCCGGGCAGCCATGGCCGATAGGGTTATGGGAATCGTGAGCATCCCGCCCTCCGTTATCCGCTCCAAGTTTGCTGCTCTGAAGAATTCTGCGGGGGGCCGGGCGGCGATGGAGTGGTTCTATAACTACGGCGTGGCAAATGACTACGTGAAACGCAGCGTGCTTGATCGCAATCCACGTTTCGAATCTAACGGCCTGATTATCACCATCAATTTGGCCAAGCCCGAGTTCAAGGACCCGCGTACCGCGGCAAGTGGGAATTCCCTTGCGGGCGGCTATCCCAAATGCACGATCTGCCCGGAGAACGAAGGTTTTGCGGGGCGCTCTAAAGCGACTCTCCGCACGGTGCCCTTACATTTAGCCGGCCAGGATTGGTTCTGGCAGTTCTCCCCCTACGGATATTTCACGCAGCACGGGATAGCGGTAAACACTGAGCACATCCCCATGCATATCGACGAAGCTACCTTTGACAGGCTCATGGACTTCGTTGATGCATTCCCCGGGTACTTTATTGGCTGCAATGCCACCCTTCCCCGGATCGGAGGATCCGTGCTCGGGCATGATCACTATCAGGGTGGCCTGGAAACTCTTCCCCTCCACACCACCCCTGCCCGCCAGAGCTATACCTCGGCAGAGGAGTGCGCCGTCGTACTAGAAAGTGTGGAATGGCCCGGAAGTGTGCTGCGCGTTGTGGGGCGTGACCGCGCTGCCGTGACGCGGGCCAGCTACGGCATCACTCGGGCCTGGAATACTTATACGAATGAGCAGCTCGGCATTATTCCGCGGGACGCAGAAGGGCAGCATTCCGGGGTATCGCCCACCTGTGTGCGTACCGCGCGCGGCTACGAAATGAACATCATTTTGCGCTCGAATATCACCAGTGAGCGCTATCCGCAGGGGGTTTTCCACGCGCACCCGGAGTTTTTCCCCGTCAAGCAGGAGTCCATCGGTCTGATCGAAGCTCAGGGCTTGTTTATTTTGCCGGCGCGTCTGCAGCGTCAGCTCGCGCTGCTCGCGCAAGCTTTGGAGGATGGGCACAAACTGCCCGAGGAGCTTCCGGAATTCGCCATGATTTTTGAGGAGATCCGCCAGCTGCTCGGTGGTGCCCGTGATAAGGAAAGTGTGGAAGATGCGATCCGGACCGAACTGGGTAGCGTCTGCGTTCGAATTCTCGAAAACACCGCCGTATTCCCGAGCGAAGCGGATACCGCGAGCTTCCTGTCCGAATGCGGCTGGTATCCGCAAGCGTGATACCGCAAGGCATTAGGTCGCAAGCTTCAATGCGGCACGTCCGCACAGAACAAGACAACAGGTTTGTGAAAAGAGGTTAGTGATGACAACTGTTTTAGTAGCTGGAGGTGCTGGCTATATCGGCACCCACACGAGTATTGAACTCCTTGAACAGGGCTACAACGTGGTGTGCGTGGACAATTACGCGAATTCCAGCCCGGAAGCCGTGGAGCGCGTGCGCCGGATTACCGATCACGACCTCCCCGCTTACGACATTGACGTTCGTGATGCGCAAGCTCTCGACCAGGTTTTTAGCCGCCACCCGATTGACTGGGTCATTTATTTTGCTGGTTTCAAAGCGGTGGGTGAATCCGTGGCGCAACCGCTCAAGTATTACGAGAATAATATTGGCGGGGCGCTGGCATTGCTGTCTGTCATGCAAGCCCATTCGGTGAAGAAGATTGTCTTTTCTAGTTCTGCCACCGTTTATGGAGATCCGGTATCTTTGCCACTCACCGAGGAGTCTCCGGCGGGGAAAGCCACGAATCCGTACGGGCAAACCAAGGTGATGACCGAGCAAATTTTGGAGGATATCCAGAAGGCTGACCCGAACTGGACGGTAGTGCTGCTGCGGTATTTCAATCCTATTGGCGCCCATCCCAGTGGCTTGATCGGGGAAGATCCCAAGGGTATCCCCGCTAATCTCACGCCGTATGTGGCGAAGGTAGTGGTAGGGGAACTTGACCACGTCCAGGTGTTTGGTGATGACTATGACACCCCGGACGGTACCGGCGTACGGGATTATATCCACGTTGTTGATTTAGCGCGCGGGCACGTTGCTGCGGTTGACAAGGTCAATTCGCCGGGGGTGTACGTATATAACCTGGGTACCGGTCACGGCTCCTCAGTTTTGGAGGTTATTCACGCCTATGAAAAGGCAGCCGGGATTAAAATTCCCTACCGGGTGGTCGCCCGGCGGCCAGGCGATATTGCTTCCAGTTATGCCGATGCCAGTAAAGCCGCACGGGAATTGGGCTGGCGAGCCACCCATTCCCTTGATGAGATGGCGACCTCCTCCCTGCACTGGCAGAGAATGAATCCCGCGGGGTTGCGGGGCTGAGCAGCGTATCTTCGTTTCCTTCGTTCCCCTGAACGTCTCTTCGACACCGCGGGTATTGGCCGGTATCCCCCATTCGGATGACCGGCCGATACTACTTTGCGCTCTTATTGAGCGCCATCGGTTTCTCCGCTGACCAGGCGGGCCCCGCAGCTTGCCTGCGCTAGCAGTAGTTCCGGGGTGGGGAATCCGCGTGCTGCGGCCGCTTCCATAACGCCGGCAGCGAGCGCCTCTACTTTGTCGAGCGGAACGAGCGCGATTGCGGAACCACCGAATCCGCCGCCGGTCATGCGAGCGCCCAGGGCGCCGTGCTGGCATGCTGCTTCGACCACGCAATCCAGTTCGGGGCAGGAGACCTCGAAGTCATCGCGTAGCGATACGTGTGATTCGTTGAACAGCTTGCCAAGGGTGTGGAAATCACCTGCCCTCAGGGCTTCGATGGCATGGGTAACACGGACGTTTTCGGTGATGACGTGCCGCGCACGCCGGGCATGCACTCCGTTGATCCTATCGATATCCTCCACGCTTGCTTCGCGCAGGGAGCTCAGCCCCAGAAGCTTCGCGGCTTCTTCGCATTCCTGGCGGCGATTTCCGTATTGCCCGTCTGATAGGGAGTGCTTGGCGCGGGTATTGATGACAACCAGTTGCAGTCCGGCTGCCGCGAAATCTGCGGGAATAAGGCTGTGTGTGTGGGAGTGGAAATCGAGCGCAACGGCTGCGCCGTCGTTCCCGAAAACGGATACCGTTTGGTCCATTCCGCCTGTTGGCGCGTGCGCTACTTCGTTTTCCGCGCGAATACAGGCAGTAACAACAGCGTTCGGATCTTCCTGAATGAGGCACGGGTTGATGGCGCATGCCATGGCGCATTCGAGGGCTGCCGAAGAGGAAAGCCCTGCTCCCAGCGGAACACAGGAGACGATAGCCGCGTCGTAGCCGCGCTGTACATCTAATGCCCAGGCGGGTCCGGCAGCATAGGCGATCCACGATCCCGGCATAGCGGGATTGATATCTTCAACGTGTCCCTCCCAGAGTTCGCCGTGCTCGGATATCAGCCGAATACGGTTATCGCTGCGCACATTCAGGGCAACGTAGGTGCGGTGCGGTAGCGCGATGGGGAGGCACAGCCCGGCGTTGTAGTCGGTGTGTTCGCCAATAAGATTGACTCGCCCGGGTGCGAAAGCCACGCGCTCAGCCGTTTCGCTAAAAGTCCGGGTGAATAGCTCCTGAGCCCGCCGAGTTCCTTCGGCGGTATCCCACGCAGCGGTGAAAGCTAATGACATTGAGTGTCCCTATGCTCGCTCGTCGTTGAGAAACAAGCCAAGTTTACCAGAGCGGAATAGGTGATCCCTAGATTCCCTGGGGTTCCCAGAGGTAGTGTCCGGAAGGCCGACTTATGTCACAATGAGGACATGCATAAGTTCCGGTTGGCTGACCCGAAAAACTTGCGCTCCCGTTCCAATAGGGGTGCAAGCGAGTCTGTGCGCATATACGAATGGGCACATCCCTGGGACAAACACTGTGGAGTAGGACTTGCCTGGACAAATCCCCAATGCTGGCTGCGAAAAGATCTCAACGAGCTACGCAGTTTATTCGGCAATGACCCAGAAGCGTTTTTCGTCACAGCAACGTTAGCCGGGCACTTACGGGAATACCTCGAGCAAGCCTCTCTCGGTGAACTATCATCAAAAGAAGCTACTGCCTGTAAAAGCCAGCCTGGCGTTGCAGAAATTCGGCTCCCCATTCCGTACAGAATCAACTCCAGACAGTTTTTAGTTCGGCTGTATTATGGAGAACCCGCCGAGTGGGGCGGCATGGTTTCTCTATGTCTTGGAGCCAAAGAAAACTCCGACAACTGGAAAGAGCAACAAAATGTGAGCATCTCCCTGGCGCAAAACAGAGGAGAATCCTGGTTAATAAATTGGCGGAGCGGTAATACATCAGAGGGAGGATGAGCAGCATGGATTTCTTCGCCGAGGTTGTAGAGAGATCGTACGAGCAAGCCAAACGGAACCGTCGATTATTCGAAAAGCTTCAATTTCTGCGTGAAGCCAAACAAATACCGAGGGAGATTGTTGCTAGAAGGCTAGCTACCACTCCGGAGTCAGTGACAGATTTAGAGTTAAGGGCCGTGAATCCGACACTGCAGGAGCTGCATTCCTACGCGGTCGCTATCGGTGTTTCCATCGACTACGACGTGAAAGACCTAGACGAGCAGGACACCACTTTCGGTTGGGATGGAAGCCTCAACACTGGTGAAAAGAAACGGATCAAGGACAATGCTTAGAGACAACATCACGGATATTAGTTTTATCGAGGTTTCCGGCAAAACGACCAAATATTACAACGATAACCAGCGCGATCTCGGAAGCCATTTGGACGTACATACGCGGTTTATTGATCTCGACGAAGACACTGCGGGCGTTTCCACCGCTGATGTCACCATGAATCTTGTCGCCACATTCCAAGGTAAAGAAGTGTACCTGTCCGAGGTCACGGCACGCGTGCGTATTGAAAACCTGGAAGACAAGCACCAGGACATTACCTCAGAACTCATCGATCTTGTATGGCCGATCATGGCCACAAAACTACTCGACGTCGCGCAAGCGGTGGGGCTTTCCCTCACCGGCCTGCCGATGTTCAAACCGGAAAAAAGCGCTCAGCGATAGATCTCCACACTGGCTACCAGCGCCCCACTTCTCCGGCTCTGCGCTGAAAAAACCGGCCGAGCTTTCCTCGCGCCGCGCTCATGCAGGAAAATATAGCCATGCAGTTTTCCCATTCGTATGAAATCGACGCCCCCGCGAGCGCCGTCGCCACCGTCCTCATGTCCGAAGAACTCGCCAACCGCCGTCTCGCCGCGCTCCACACGCAACCGTCCTCCTTCACACCCGGCGCCGAGCGCGCAGTCCTCACGGTGCGGGTGGATGCCGAACAGCTTCCCGCACAGGCTCGGCGGTTCCTTTCTTCCGGTTTAGCCGCCAGTATCGTGTTTACCCGCAGTGGGAACGACGTCGCAGCGCAGCTGGAAGCCAAACTTCCCGTCCACGCCAGCGCTGATTTCCAGGTTGCTGGTTCCGGGCCGGCCACGGTCACGGTGACCGGTGAGGTGCGGGTCTCCATTCCCTTCGTCGGCAAGAAAATTGAGGAGAAGGTGGCCCAGTACGCCGCGAAAGTGGTGGAGCGCGACGCCGCGCTTATCCGCGAGATCATCGCGCAGGGCTAAGATGCTCACCCGGCATGCTGCCTCTCCCAGCGCGGCCCGGCCGGGTAGCTTTTTCGCAGCCAATTTTTCTGTCGTAGTTGCCACGTAGGATGGGTTCATGATTAATCGCCAATATGAAGATCTGCTTGCAGATATCCTCGCCAACGGAACTCGCAAGGGGGACCGCACCGGCACGGGTACCCTCTCTGTCTTCGGGCGCCAGCTGCGCTACCACCTGGCTGATGGTTTCCCGCGTATCACCACCAAGTTCGTGGCCATGAAGCCCATCAAGGGAGAACTCCTGTGGTTCTTGCGCGGATCTACCAATATTGAGTGGTTGCAGCGCAATGGCATCACCATTTGGGATGAGTGGGCTGATGAACATGGGGAGCTCGGCCCGGTTTACGGCTATCAGTGGCGTAGCTGGCCCGCGCCGGATGGCCGGCATATCGATCAGATTTCCCAGCTCTTGGAAACCTTACGTACCAACCCGGATTCGCGGCGCATGATCGTCTCTGCGTGGAATGTGGCGGATCTGGATAAGATGGCGCTCCAGCCCTGCCATGCTTTCTTCCAGTTCTACGTGGCGGATGGCAAGCTTTCTTGCCAGCTCTACCAGCGCAGCGCGGATATGTTCCTCGGGGTGCCTTTCAATATCGCCTCGTATTCCCTGCTCACCCATATGATCGCCCAGCAGGTTGGTCTGGATGTTGGTGATTTTGTGTGGACGGGTGGGGACTGCCATATCTACCTCAACCACCTCGATCAGGTGCGCGAACAGATCTCGCGCGAACCTTATCCCTTCCCCACCCTGGAGCTGCGCAAAGCCGATTCCCTCTTCTCTTATGAGATGGATGATATTTCGGCCACCCAGGGCTACCAGCACCACCCCAAGCTCACCGGCGCGGTCTCGGTCTAGGAGGAAGCTATGCTCATTGCACAAATCTGGGCGGAAGCACACGGTCATGCCCTCGCGAAGGGTTTGCGGCTGCCCTGGAACGTTCCGGAAGATTCGGCCTTTTTCCGAGCGGCGGTGCGCGGGCGGCCCGTTATCATGGGGCGGAAAACCTGGATTTCGGCGGGGCGACGGCCCATGCCGCACTCCCCCACCATCGTGGTGAGCACGCAGGAAGATTTTGGGGTTCCCGGTGCGCAGCTCGCCTCGAATCTTGAGGAGGCCTTCACGCTGGCCCGTGCTACCGGGGCGGATGCGGCTTGGGTATGCGGGGGTGCCGGGGTCTATGCCGAAACCCGGGACTATTCACAGGTGCTTATCCGCACCGTTATCGATGCAGATGTGGATGCTGATATTTTCGCGCCCGCAATCACCCCGGAATGGGAGCTGCGGCTCTGCTCACCGGGAAACGCTCATGAAGGCTGGCACGCCTCGCGCGCCGGGCTGCGCTATCGATACGAAGTCTGGGCTCGCCCCGGTGTTTCCATCCCGGAAAATCTACTCCCCGTTACCCCGGATGCGGCCTGGCAGGTGGCCTAAATGCTGCGTGTGGGCGCGCGGGCAGCTGGCGTTCTTGCCGCCGTGGCGCTCAGCTGCGCAGCCTGCACTCCCACCGGCAACGCGGGCGCGCCGCCCTCCCCCACCCCGCGGCCCATCACCGCCATCGTGCAACTAGGTGATTCTTTTTCCTCCGGTAACGGAGCCGGCACTTACGAAGAAGATACCTGCCGGCGCTCCCCGGATAACTACTCCGCTCCGCTCGCCCGTGAACTCGGCGCCAGCTATACCAACGCCTCGTGCTCCGGAGCACGAACATCCGACATTGCCGAACAAGTTAGTGCCGTCACCCCGGATACTTCAGTCGTTTTCCTCACCGCCGGCGGCAACAACGCCAACTTCGCCCGGATCATCAGCTCGTGCTTCGTGCTCCGTACCCCGAATAGCTGCGAAGAAGCCATGAATGCAGCCACCGCGGCACTCCCGGCTATCGAAGAATCCACCCTAGAGATCCTGCGGGCCATCGATACCGCCTCCCACGGCCAGGCCACCGCTATCCTGGTCGGCTACCCGAGGCTTTTCGCGGAACACTCCTACCGCATCCCTCCGGTGGTGGAAAGCTACGATGCCGGGGCCGCCCTCGCCCAGCTCCAGGATGCCGCTGACGCCATGCAAGAACGCGTCACCGCCCAGATGCGGAAAGAAACCGGATCCAAACGTTTCCTCTTCGCCTCCACCCACGCATTATTCGCCGGGCACGAACCGCGCGCCCAAGCCTTCCGCGATAACGAAGAAGCGTGGCTGGTCTCCCCCTTCTCATCCTCAGATGTTCAAGCGTGGATGCATCCCACCGCGCGCGGGTACCGCGAAATACACGCCTACCTGCGCGAACTCCTCGCCGGAGCCGGTTTCGCCGTCCCCGCTATCCCCGAAAGCACTCCGGCAACACCGTCACCTCCCGCCCGAGCACTGCTATCCGAGTAGACCTGCGGTAGCGGCTTCCGGGCGCCGCACACCTAGCTAGCTTCCGGCTCAGTCATAGCCGCTGGATTCACCCAGGTATCAAAATCCGCCGCGCTGACCTGCCCCGAAGCAAGCGCAACCTCCCGTAGTGAAGCCCCACTGGCCTGAGCTGCGCGCGCCAGCTTAGCTGCGGCGTCGTACCCAATATGAGGAGCAAGTGCCGTGACCAACATGAGATTCCGGTCCAGGTGCGCGGAGATGACGCCGGTGCGCGGGGTGATGCCTGCCGCGCAGAAACGTTCGAAAGTGCGCAGGGCGTCGCCGAGCAGGCACAATGCCTCCAGCACCGAAAACACCATGACCGGCTTGTACACATTGAGCTGGAAATTGCCCTGCGAGCCTGCGAAAGCCACCGCGGCGTCATAACCGAAAACCGCGACGCACACCTGAGTAAGAGCCTCCGCCTGGGTTGGATTCACCTTGCCCGGCATAATCGAAGAACCCGGCTCGTTATCGGGGATCGCGATCTCGCCGATGCCGGTACGCGGGCCCGAGGCATACCAGCGGATATCGTTAGCAATCTTCATGGATGCAGCGGCCAAAGTGCGCAAACTTGCCGAAAAAGTCACGAGGTCATCGTGGGCAGCCAGAGCCGCGGGAAGATCATCCGCCGGGCGGAACGGCAAGCCGGTAGCCTCCTCGAGCAGCTCGCAGACCCGCGCCGCGAAACGCGGATGCGAATTCAGACCGGTGCCCACCGCGGTCCCGCCCAGCGCCACTCGGTACAGGCCCGCCGCCGCTGCCCGCACCCCCGCGAGCGCGCTCTCCAGTTGCGCCGCCCAGGAGCCCACCACCTGATCCCAGCGGATCGGGGTGGCATCCTGCAGATGGGTACGCCCCACCATCACCACATCCGCGAAGCGGCTCGCGCGAGCGCGGAACGTGGCCGCCAAGCTCTCCACCGCCGGGATAAGCTGGCGGTGCGCCTGGCGAGCCACCGCCACATACATCGCAGTGGGGAACACATCATTCGAGGACTGGCCCTTATTGACATGGTCATTGGGGTGCACCGGACTTTTCCCGCCGCGCTGCCCGGTGGCGATTTCATTCGCACGCGCCGCAATCACCTCATTGGCGTTCATATTCGTTTGGGTGCCCGAACCTGTCTGGAACACCTTGAGCGGAAATTCCGCGTCAAGAACACCCTCAGCAACCTCGCTGGCGGCCGCGGTAATAAGGGTGGCGAGCTGCGGATCAAGCACCCCGAGCTCGGCATTCGCACGAGCAGCAGCGCCTTTGAGCAACCCAAACGCGTGAATAAGGGGGCCACCCCAGGTGTAACGCTGCCCGCCGATGGGGAAATGCTGAAGCGAGCGAGCGGTCTGCGCGCCCCAATAGTGCGCGGCGGGCACCTCAACCGGACCCATCAAATCCGTTTCCGTGCGGGTGAGCTGAGCCGCGGCGGGCTTAGGTGCGGCGGCGGTGCCGTCCGCGCCGGTGAGCTGATCCTTCGTCATAATTCCAAGGGTAGTGCCTATCCAGCTGAGAACGGTCAGTCCACCTGGATTGGCCCCTGCCCACCACAACCGCTATGAAGCTGAGTGGCATCTCTCACGCTCCCGGTATTTAGGCAGGAAAGGCCGCCGCGGGCGGGCCATAAGCATCTGCGCGCGCTATGTTTATTAGGTAAAGTCAGGCGCGGACAAAGGAGGGACATGGCTACGGAGCGACGGCGCGGTTCTCGGGCACTTGATACTCCCGCGCGCGGCAAACGCGCCTCGGTGCCCGCACCATCTTCCACTCCTTCTCCCACCACGGAAAAAGCCACACTCCGGGACGAGCGCGACCAGCTGCGCGCAGAGTGCGAAAAATTGCGTGGTGAGCACGCGAAGCTGCGTGAGGAGCACGCGAAGCTGCGCGGCGAAAGCACCGCGCTCCACCGCGAAGTAGAAGCGCTGGGCGCGAAAAATTCGCAGCTGCGTGGCGAGCGCGAGGCTGCCCGCGCGGAGGCCGCCACGCTCCAGACCCGCGTGACCGAGCTGGAGGGCCTGGTGGCGGATTTGCGCCGTCGTGAAAAAGAAGTGGAAGCGGGCGTGGTCTACGCCTCGGGCGTGGAACAAAGCGCCGTGACCGCGCAGGCCCGCAGCGAGGACGCGATGCGGCGCGCGGCCCGGCTGGTTGCGCGCGTGCGCGGTTTAGAGCAGCAGCTAGAAGAAGAACGACGGCGCTACGCGGCCCTCGAGGCGGCGGGTCGGGCTCGGGAAGCGCGCCTCACCGTGGATTCGGCACGTACCTCCGCCGCGCATCAGGAACGTTATACCAGCCAGATCAGCACTCTTGAGGTGCAGCTGCGCGAAGCGCGGGCCCAGCTGGCCGCCACCCGCACCCAGCTGGAGACCTCCGGCAATGAGCTGGCCGAGGCACAGGCGGAGCTGCGCGAGGCGCAATCCCACGCGCAAACCCAGCGCTACCTGAGCCTCGGAATGGGAGGACTCGCGGCAGCGCTGGGTATTGCGATGCTCATTATTGTTTTATAAGAACACGCACTTACACCTATCGGTGCGGTGCGAACGGGCTAGGCCTCCTCACTGGCAACCTTCCCCCAGCCGTCAGCTGGGAAAAGCTGGCGGCGGAAAGCGAAGAAAGCCAGCAAACCAGCCAGGCACGTCGCGCCCACGATGATGAAAAGCAGGGTGAGGCTATGCGCGGAATCAGCGAGATACTGCGCTTCGGCCACGCCGTCTGGGCGAACCGCCGCGGGCATCATTGACCCGAGGATTGCGATCCCAATCGAGGGTGAGATATTCATAGCCAGGTCATTCATGCCCACCGCACGCCCCGATTCGGATACATCCACGGTTCCCATGACGGTATCCACCACCGGCGCATAGGCCAAGCCCAGGCCACCGAAGAGGAACACCGCCGAAACAATAATGCCCCACAGGCCCTCGTCTACCGTGAAAGCGGCAAGGAAGGCGCCGATAGCGGCAGCTCCACCCGCCAGTACAATTCCCATCCCGCAGCCGATTTTCGCCACGATTGCGCCGCTCATCACGCCCATGGCGGTCGCAACAACGTAGCCGGCGAGCAGCACGAAGCCCATTTCCAGGGCCGTCTTGCCGTGGAAAATACCACCTGCCAGGTTGAAGAGCGGCGTCATGGCGTAATTACCGAAGTAGAAGAGCAGCACCAGGGAGACCGCCATGAGGTAGCGGCGGTTCTGGAAGAACTCCGGGGTGACGAAGGGGTTCTTGGCCTTGGAAATGTAGATGATGAAGAGGACCAGGAGCACCGCGAAGGCGCCCAGGTAAAGCCAGTTCATCGAGTTGAAGTACATGACCAGGGCCGTGACCGTAACGCCGGCCAGCAGGAAGCCGGGCACATCAATCCGCTGGGCCTTTCCGGAAACATCCGGGAGGCCCCGCCACAGGGTGGGGATGAAGAGCACCGAAATGAGCGGGATCGCGAAGAGCCACACCCAGGACATGGTGATAAGCCATCCAGCCGCGAGCACCCCAATGGCCGTGGAGAACTGATAGGCCGCGGTGAAGACACCGAAATACAGAACCTTTTTCACCCCGGGGACATACTTGGTGGTCACCACGAGGTAGACGGACCCGGATACCTGCGTGCCCGCTGTTTGAATCGCACGGGCGATAATCACCACCCAGATGGAGGACCGCGATGCCACCAGTCCCAACACCGAGCCGATAACGATGAGCACGATACCCGCCATCATCATTTTGCGCAGGGAAACGAAATCGCCAAGCGAACCGTAAATCACGCACACAATACCCAGCACAATGCCGGGAATTGAGGTAATAAGCGGGGCATACTCAACCGCGTTGAGCTGCGCGCCGATGTCTTGGAAAACCAGGTTGAAGCCCTGGATCGTGAGAATTGAGGTAATGAAAATAATGATGAGTTGCGGCAGCGTGCGCATGGCAGCCGCGGTATCAACCTGAGATCGATCACGCGCGTCCACGGTCAGATGCCTTTCAACAGCGAGGTGATACGGGACATGAACTCGGAAAGGAAACGCTCCACGTCCACCGCGATGGCCACATCCGCGGTCTTGACCGGATCATTGAGCCGTTCCTCATCGCAGATAGTGCGCCCACGCACCGGTTCGTGCAGATCAACCTTGATATTGCAGGGGAAGAGCGTGACCAGCGTGGGATCAATAGCCACGGCAACGGCCAAAGGATCATGCAGACCGCAGCCGCCCAGATGCGGGGCGGTAGTCTCATAGGCCTTGATATAGAAGTCCGTAATATCTGCCAAAGCAGTGGCGGCCGGGGTGCCAAGATCGCGCCACTGTTGCGTATGTTCATAGGTGAGCAACGTCTGAAGCGTGACATCCAGTCCGATCATGGTCACGTGAGCACCTGAGCGGAAGAGCAGATCCGCGGCCTCCGGGTCCTGGGAAATATTCGCTTCCATGACGTCATTGCAATTCCCGGGAACCGTGAGCGCCCCGCCCATAATGACGATGCGGGCATTGTCTTTGAATGTGGGGTCCAGTTCAATAGCGCGGGCCAGATTCGTCATGGGGCCGGTAGCAACAATAACGACGTCGCTGCCATACTCCCGCACCGCTTCCACCATAAATTCGGGTGCCGGCGTGGTTTGCGGAACCCGATTCGACACCGGAATCTCAACTTCCCCGATACCGTTCTTACCGTGAATGAATTCCGAAATCTCAAGGACCTCAAAACCGTCCTTTTCACGAGCGTGCGGGATCCCCGGATAGACCGGCACCTCCGGATGCCCGAAAAGATCAAGAAGGTCAAGATCGTTTTTCACGCCGGTGTCCAGCAGAACATTCCCGTAGGTGCCGGTAATGCCAATTAATTCGACTTCCGGTGATCCGAGAGCGTAGGTGATTGCCAGGCAATCATCAACACCTGTATCCAGGTCCAGAATCATCTTCATTGTGGTTCCTCCTTAGATTCGGTCACGACCTTCGTGCTGACCGTAATCACCACCCGGCACCCTTGCCGGATATCATGAGTATACGAAACAAATATCGACTGCGGGCTCTTTAATGAAAGGGATAATGATGGTAATCTCTGCCGCGGTTATCTCCGTCCCCACCGCGCCTTTTATCACCATTCCGGCAGTTCTTTTCCGCGGTGACACGCAATGATCTTCGGCGGCGAATTCACCGCACTCCCGCCCCGCTCCGCTTCGCGCGCGCTCCCGATTCCGCCCGGCGCGATGCTGGTGCAATCGGGGCGCCAGGCTCTTGGCCTTATCGCCCAGGCGCTCGCCGCCCGCGGTATCCGTCGCGTAATCGCGCCGGGCTTCCTGTGCGCGACTGCACTCACACCGTTCCAGCTCGAAGGCATCCGGGTCCGCTGGGTGCAGGTTGGCCCGGATCTCGTGCCCGATCCGGCCGCCCTTGCCAAACTCCTCACCGATCCGCGGCGCTGCGCGGTGCTCATCTCCACCACCTTCGGTGCCTGGCCCACTCCCGAGTTGCGGGCCGTGCTCGAGGGGTGGGAGGGCCGCGGTGGCGTCGTCGTCGCTGATTTCACGCACGCACCTTGTGGTGACGCGACGCGAAAGATCCCGGCACATTATGCCGCAGCGTCCTTGCGGAAATGGTTTCCGATTCCCGACGGCGCCTGGGCGTTCGGCGCCGCGCTTCCTGCCGTGGCTGCGGATAATGCGGCGGCCCGCGAGGTAACCCGGTGCGGCTTGCTGCAATTGCGCGGGGAGGAGAACGACGGCGCAGCTGAGGCCGCCATTGATGCCGCTCTCAGCCCGAGCTCGATGAGCGGTGCCGCCCGGGATATTCTCGCCCACCTCGATGTCGCGGCAGTGCTGGAGCGGCGGAGGACCAACGCTCGGGCTTTGCGCGCGGCCCTGATGAGCCAAGGTGTACCGGAGGGGGCGCTCTTCGGCGATGGGGAAGAAAGTCGCGGGGCTACGAACAGCGCGCTCTACGCCCTCGCCCTCCGTCTGGACGCCCTACCGCCAAGCTGGCCCGCGTCGCATAACCCGCACCATTGTGCCGAACTCCTTGCCGCCCACGGAGTTTTCACCCCCGCTTTCTGGCCGTGCCTGACTCATGCGGTCAACTGGCCGAATATCCTTGCCCTACCCATCGATCAGCGCTATTGCCCAGAGCAGATGCCCGAGCTCGCCCGGCGAGTGATGCAGGTGCTGCGGGCAGAATAAGCCCAAGCCCCGCACCTAGATCCGGCGCACCGATTCACGCATGCGCAGCGGCATATCCACCAGGTGAATATCGCGATCTCCCGCACCTTCCTCACCCAGGAGGCGGGTGGCAGTTTGCCCGATCTCCCAGTAGGGAATCGCGATGGTGGTGAGAGCCGGGTGAACGTAGAGCGCGATTTCATCGTCATCGAAAGAAGCAATAGAGAGATCATCCGGCAGATGCATACCCCGCCCCAAACACTGCTGGATTGCACCCAAAGAAATACGATCATTGAGGGCAAGAATCGCGGTACACTCCGGACCATTATCCAACAGGTCGCCCATCGCCTCGTAACCTAAATCCGGGTCCCAAAGCGTGCCCGGGAAAATCTTTACCGGCCTGAGGCCCGCTTCCTCGAAAGCATCCAGGATTCCGTCAAAACGATGGCCGATCGTGGCGGAGATGCGCGGCTCGCGCAGACCGTCATCCATGCCAATAATCGCGATTTTGCGGTGCCCGGCCTCGATGAGAACATTGGCCATACGCCGCCCAGCCTCGTATTCAGCCGGAAGCACCGCCGGGAAAACTCCCTCCCGATCAGGAACCGCATTGCACACCACCACCGGCAGGCCCGTCACGCTCTTCGGCACGGTGATCATCTTCGCTCCCATTTCCGCGAAGATAAGACCATCAACATTACGATTGAGCATTTCACGCACCGAATTCTCCGCCCGGCTTGCGCTATCCCCAACTTCCGCGAGAAACACGATTTTTTCAGCCTGATCCGCAGCGTCGAGAATCCCACGCAGCATCGCCGAAGCGTAACGCGTAACAGTCACGTCCCGGCTAATCACTCCGTAAATCCCGGTGGTATTGGTCCGCAAAGAACGTGCGGCCGGGTTGGGCCGGTAATTGAGGGCGGCCGCCGCCTCGATCACCCGATCCCGTACTTCTTGAGAGAGACGCGCGGGGCGATCATTTAGCACCAAGCTCACCGCGGTGGGTGAAACACCCGCTCGTTGTGCCACCTGAGCGATCGTCGCTCGCTTCATTCAACCTCCTCGCGCCATTCTTCCCACCTTTGGGCCACAGCCTGAGCTAAGAGTATCCGATCACCAAGGTGACCAAGCTCATACACACCCCCACATTGCGCATACCCACGAGCAGTCCTACACTTTCTGGCAAGTGCTAAATGCATTTATCACGGTGCAAAGGTGCCGCGTGATGGTTCTCCCTTTTAGCACGTTCCCGCTTCCCGGGCGGGGCGCCAAACAAACCCAAGGAGGGGTGATGAGTAAAAGATTCCGGAAACTCACCGCACTAACATCCGCCGCTGCACTCGCTTTCACGCTGAGCGCTTGCAGTAAGGGCGGAACCTCGTCCCAAGGCAATGTTGCGGACGGGAAACAAGAAGTCACCATGTGGACTCATAACGCCGGCAACGAAGAAGAGCTCGCCGCCATCGAGCAAATCGTTGCCGATTACAACGCACAATCTGATAAGTACCAAGTCACCATGCAGGCTTTCCCGCAGGCTTCCTACAACCAATCTGTGGTGGCGGCCGCTTCCTCCAATAGCCTCCCGTGCATTATGGATATTGACGGCCCCAATGTTCCTAACTGGGCGTGGGCCGGCTACCTTGCCCCGCTCGAAGGCATGGATGACACCCTCAATAAATTCCTCCCCACCACGGTGGGACGCTACGAGGACAAGATTTACTCCTACGGCTACTACGATGTGGCTCTATCCGTCATTACCCGCAAGTCCATCCTCGATGAATTCGGCATCCGCACCCCCACCGTGGATCAGCCGTGGACACGTGATGAGTTCACCGACGCCCTAGCCAAGGTGAAAGCCTCCGGGAAATACGCCGTGCCCTTCGATATCAATACCGCAGACCAGGGTGAATGGTATCCCTACGCCTACTCCCCTTACCTGCAGAGCTTCGGCGGTGATCTTATTGACCGCTCGAAGTTCGAAAGCGCGGAAGGTGCACTCAACGGTCCGGAGGCCCTGGAATGGGCAAAGTGGATGCGTTCCCTGGTAACCGAGGGCTACACGCCGGCCAATGCGGGCTCGGATCCCACGCAGGATTTCATTAACGGAAAATCAGCTTTCTTGTGGATGGGTTCGTGGGCTGCACAACCCACCGAAGAGGCTTTTGGCGACGACGTTGTTTTCCTCCCGCCGCCTGATTTTGGTAAGGGCCCGAAGATTGGCGGCGGCTCCTGGCAGTGGGGAATGTCGCCGTCGTGCCCTGCCCCCGAGGGAGCCTTGGACTACATGAAGTTTGCCGCCCAGGATAAATACGTAGCCTCCGTTTCGGTTGCCACCCGTAATATCCCGGCAACTGATGCCGCCACCGCGGAAGTTCCGGCTTTCGCCGAAGGTGGGAAGTACTCTATCTTCCGGGAATTCTCTAAGAAGTACGCGGTGCTACGTCCTGAAACAGCCGGCTACCCCTTCATCGCTACCGAATTCACCAAGGCAACCCAGGACATCCTCAACGGCGGGGATCCCAAGAAGATTCTCGACCAAACCGTGGCGAATATTGACGCCAACCAAAAAGCCAACGGCTTCTTTAAGTAACACCTGATGTGCAGGGTGCGTGAGCTGCCAGTGGTAGCTCACGCACCTTGCCGAAAGGCCAGTGATATGACTTCTGCACCCCAGGCCACCGCGGAGAGTAAGCACGCACCCCGGCCGGCGTCCGCATCTTCTCAGCGTGCTAAGGCAACCGCTGCACCGTCGCAAAAATATCGGCGCGAAACCTCCGCGCAAGCACGCGCCGGATGGGGAATGCTGGCTCCCGCGGGGATTCTCATGCTGCTTTTCCTCGTTGTTCCCATTGTCCTCACCTTCATTCTCGCTTTTACTGACGCGCGTCTCATCTCCCCGCGGCCGATGCAATTCATTGGACTGGAGAATTTTGAGCGGTTATTTGGAACCGAGGTCTTTTGGGCGTCCCTGCGCAATACCCTAATTTTCGCCCTCGTTATTGTGCCCGGGCAGTCTGGGCTGGCTCTCATTATGGCACTGCTCGTAAATAAGAAGTTCCCGGGCTTGAACTTCTTCCGCACCGTATTCTTCCTGCCTATGGTGACCTCCATGGTCGTGGTCTCCATGCTGTGGCTTTTCATGTACCAGCCCGATGGCCTGCTCAACGCACTACTGGCCAAAGTTGGTATTTCCGGGCCGGATTGGTTGGGCGATCCGAGTTGGGCACTCTTCGCCATTATCGTGATGTCCGCCTGGCAGGCCGCCGGGATGCATATGATTATTTGGCTCTCCGGTCTGCAAACGATCCCGGGTGAACTTTATGAAGCGGCGTCTCTGGACGGGGCATCAACCTGGCAGCAGTTCAAGCACGTGACCTGGCCGGGACTGCGCCAAACCCGCACTTTTATTCTTATTACGATCACCATCGCGGCGTTCTCGCTTTTCACCCAGATCAATATTATGACGAAGGGCGGGCCCCTCGATTCCACCTCAACAGTGGTCTACCAGGCGGTGCGAACCGGATACGACCAGCAACAAACCGGCTATGCCGCAGCAATTTCCCTAGTCTTCTTCGTCTTGGTTCTTGCCGTAAATCTTGTGCAACGCTATCTCACTCGCGATAAGGAGGCCCGCGCATGAGCACCACGACGTCGTCTCGCAGTATCCCCCGCGCTATTGGAATCTGGGCACTTCGTATTGGCTTGGCCGCCATCTTCGGCCTGCCGCTCCTTTTCATGGTGGTCTCCAGTTTCAAACCAGATACCCAGATTTTCGGGGATATGGGTGGCCTCGAGGCTTTCCTTCCGGTAGGTGACCTTAGTTTCGATAACTACTCCGGGGTCTTCAACCGGGTGCCGTTCTGGCGCTTCCTCCTCAACTCCGTCATTATTTCGGTGTGCATCGTGGTTTTCGGGCTCATCGTCAATTCCATGGCAGCTTTTGCACTCTCCCGCCTGCAATTCCGCGGCCGCAAGATTTCGCTGACGCTTGTGATCGCCACCCTTATTGTTCCCTTTGAAACTCTGGCGCTGCCACTGCTGTGGTGGGTCAATAAGCTTCCGTGGTTGGACGCCAACGGGTTCTCACAGAGTTGGCTGGATACCTACCAAGTGCAGATCGTGCCCTTTATTGCCAACGCACTCTCGATTTATCTCTTCTACCAGTACTTCGATTCCATTCCGCGCGAGCTGGATGAAGCGGCGCGCGTGGACGGGGCGAGCTGGTTCAAGATTTACCGCTCTATCGTTATGCCACTGTCCGGCCCAGCCACCGCGACCGTCGCGATTCTGACTTTCCTACCGGCTTGGAATTCCTACTTGTGGCCACTCATGACGGTACGCTCGGAGGAGTTACGCCCGGCAATGATCGGAATCGACTATTTCCAGCAGCTCAACGTATCCTGGGGCCAGATCATGGCGTTCTCCACGCTGATTACCGTTCCTGTCATTATGCTGTTCCTGGCTTTCCAGAAACAATTCGTCAACTCTATTGCCGCTTCCGGTATTAAGGGATAACCATGTCGCTTTCCTTCGAGTTCACCGCCGACCACGATGCGGCGCTGGCCCGAGCCCGCGCCGCGAATGCGCAGCTCGCCGCCGCCGTGAATCCGCGCTGGTACCCGCGTTTCCATATCGCGGCACCTGCCGGCTGGATCAACGACCCCAACGGCCTTGTCCACACCGGCGAAGAACTCCACGTGTTCTTCCAGCACCACCCCTACTCCACTGAATGGGGGCCCATGCACTGGGGACATGTGGTTTCGCGCGACGGCGCCACCTGGGAGCGCCGCCCCCTCGCCCTGGCTCCCTCCCTGGAAGCCGACCGCGACGGAGTTTTCTCCGGCTCCGCCCTCCAGGCCCCCTGCGGGCACCTCGAGGTGTTCTACACCGGGAATCGCACTGTGGCGAGCCAGCCCGGCATCGGTGATCTACCAGCCGCCAGCTGCGGGCAGTCGCAGTGCCGGGCGATCTCACGTGACGGAGTGACCTTTGAGAAGAAAGGCGTCGTCGTACCCACCCCGGAAGGCGTGCGCGATTTCCGCGACCCGAAAGTCTGGCGCCACGGCGATACGTACCGCATGGTCGTGGGCGTGCAAAGCAGCGACCGCCGCGGTGAAGTGTGGATGTACACCTCCCCGGATCTGGCGCGCTGGAGCTTCGAATGCGTGCTCTACCGGCACCCCGATCCGCGGGTTTTCATGCTCGAATGCCCCGATTTCTTCCCGCTCGACGATACGTGGGTGCTGATTTTCTCCCCCATGGGCATCCGCCCCGAAGGTTTCGCGCATTGCAATGTCAATAGCGCCGGCTACCTGCTGGGCAGCTGGGAGCCTGGCGAAAGCTTTGAACCCACCGCGCCCTATCGCACCCTCAATTGGGGGCACAGTTTTTACGCGCCGCAGACCTGCCTCATTGCCGGACAGCGCACGCTTTTCGGCTGGATGGGCAGCTTCGGGCGCGCCCCGGCCTCCGCGGCCGACGGCTGGTCCGGCCAGCTCACGGTACCGATGAGCGTCTCTCTTGAGTCCGGTGACCTGTGCTTACGGCCCGCCCCTGCCCTCACGCGTTTGCGGGGCCGGTGTGTGTGGAACGACGACGCCGCACTCGCCGCCAGCGCGCCCCTCACCATCGCCCGGGATGTGACCGCAGCGGATATTTCCGTGAGTGTACTCACGGGTGAATGCGAACGACTGCGGTTGCGCATCGGTTCGGATGCCAGTTCCGTGAGCATCATCGTGGATCGCAATAGCGGCACCATCGGGGTGGACCGCGGCGCGGCGGTGGAGAATCTGGGCTACCGGGCTGCCCCCTGGGCACCGGCCTATCGCCTCTGGGGCGAACGCGCCGGTGAAATTGCCGGTGAGACAGCCGCTAAGAAAGCGGGAGAATCCGCCGGAGCTGGCGAATCTGCACTGGCCCCGCTGAGCTTCCGGGTGCTCGTTGATGCCGGATCGGTGGAGGTGATTGCCGGGAACGGCGAGCGGGTGCTTTCCTCTCTTGCTTTCGTGGAGGGCAAACGTGATATCACCCTCCTGGCTGAGGAGGGTGATATCGCGGTCGCGGCCTCGGCGTGGGAGATGATGGATGCTTTCCCCCAGGCCAAGCCGGAGCCAGAAACGAAAGCTGAAGCGGAGAACCCGGCGAGCTAAACGTGGGCAGCCTGCCCTACCGGGCGGCCAGCTCTACCGGGCAGCCGGCTCTACCGGGCAGCCGCGAGCGCGGTGCTGACCGTTTCGCTCAGTTCCTTCCAGGAGACGATGAACTTCTCCACGCCTTCGCGTTCGAGCTGGGCGGCTACATCGCCCATATCGACGCCCACCGCGGCGAGTTCCTCGAAAACCCGATGTGTCTGCCCGTAGTTCTCCCGCACCGTGTCCCCGGTGATCTCCGCGTGATCCGCGGTGGCCTCCAGGGTTTTTTCCGGCATGGTATTGACGGTTGCGGGAGCCACCAGCTCGGTAACGTAGAGCGTATCGGGATAATTCGGGTTCTTGACCCCGGTGGAAGCCCACAGCGGACGCTGGGCATGCGCGTGGTCCGCAGCCAGCACGGTGAAACGTTCGGAAGCGAATTTCTTCTCGAAGATTTCGTAGACCAGGCGAGCATTGGCTACCCCGGCCTTACCGCGCAGCGCCAAGGCTTCCTCAGTACCGATCTTCTCCAGACGGGCATCCACTTCTGTATCAACACGGGAAACGAAAAGCGAAGCCACCGAGTGAATATCGCTGAGTGCATGCCCGGAACGCTGGGCCTTTTCCAGGCCGGCGAGGTAGGCATCCACAACCTCGCCGTAGCGCGCCAGGGAGAAGATGAGGGTGACATTCACGGAGATCCCGTGGCCGATCACTTCGGTAATAGCCGGCAGGCCTTCCTTAGTGGCCGGGATTTTGATCATAGCGTTCGGGCGATCCACCCGGTCCCACAGCTGGCGGGCCTGGGCCACGGTGGCCGAGGTGTCATGCGCCAACTCCGGGGAAACTTCGATGGAAACACGCCCGTCTTCCCCACCGGATTCCTCATAAATGGGGTGGAAAATATCGCAGGCGTCCTGAACGTCCTTAATGATGATGTCAAAAATCGCCTCGTCGCCATCCTTGCCGGCCGCCGCAGTAGCGGCCACCTGTTCGGTGTAGCTTTCCCCGTTGCGCAGGGCCGCGGCGAAAATTGTGGGATTCGTGGTCACGCCCCGCACCGTATGGGTGTCAATAAGGGAAGCGAGATTCCCGGAGGCAATCCGCTCGCGGGATAAATCATCCAGCCAGATACTCACTCCGGCATCGCTCAAGCTAGCGGTACTCATGCTTGCTGTCCTTTCTCCGTGGTACCCGAAGGCATCCTAGTTATCCGCAGCGTTGCGAATCTCCAGGTCATGCGGGACGGGGTGGTCAAGAGTGCGACCCACCGTGCAAGCCCGCTCAATGGCGCGGTCTACCCGCCCCAAAAGCGCAGCGCGCGCTTCTTCTGGCATATCGGCAAATTCCACCTCGAGAGCGGTGTGGAACGCGGTGAACCGGTTATCCTCGCGGTCCGCATCCGCACTCACCGTGAAGGTGGCACGGTAGCCCTCCCCGAGAGCCTGCTCGAAACGGGAATCCGCGCTGAGGGCCTGGCAGCCGGCCACCGCCAGTTGCATGAGTTCCCCGGGGGTGAATTGTTCGGGACCTTTCCCGATTTCCACGCTAGCACCGCGATCATTAACGGCGGTGAAATGAAGATGCCCGATACGCCGGGCAGAGAGCTGAGCCATAGCTACCTCCTTGTTTCTTTCACTTTACGGGAAAGCTCAGCGCTGTGGTGAGCGCGCTTTCCACCAGCGGAAAAGTCCGGCCAAGAAAAGACCGACCGCTGCCAGTACGCAAGCACCCCACAGGGCCGGGGTGAAGGAACCGCCGTGGGCACCGGCACTTGCCGCGGCCCAGCGCGGGGCGACGACGGCGGCCAGCGAGAAACCGAGGAACATGAGGCCGTAGTTGGTTCCATTATGACGCGGCCCGAAGCTTTGCATGGTCAGCGGCGCAAAAAGACTCATGGTGCCCCCGAAGGCCAGGGCCACGAGGATGGCCCCGGTAAGGAAGAGTACCGTTGCCCCGCGCTCGGATAGCGCAAGAAGCGCGAGCCCACCGGCTGCGCAGCCGAGCACCGCCACCAGGCACAGCGGAATACCGATGCGGTCGGAAAGCCAGCCCCAGGCCAGCCGCCCGGCCGCGTTCGCGACCGCGAAAAGTGAGACGGTGAGAGCCGCGGCTGCGGCGTCGAACCCAATACTGGTAGCGAGCGGCGCCATATTGGCATTCACCATGATGCCACCGAAAGCAGCCGTGACGAAAATTGCGAGGATGAGCCAGAAGGTGGGGGTGGCGAGCATCTGGAGCGGATTCAGGCTCGCGCGCGGTCCGGCGGCTGCGGCGGTGCCCGCCGGGCGAGGTAGGTAGGCCCCGTATTCTTCCCGGAAAGGACGCACCAGGAAGATGACCGCGGCGGCGTTAATCACCGTGAAAGCGATGCCGAGAATCACCAGGGCGCTGTGCACGCCGTAGCCGGCAATGAGATGCTGGCCGGCCGGGGCGATAATCATGGGGCCGATTCCCATCCCGGCGGTGATGAGACCGGCCACCATACCGCGCCGGTCGGGGAAGAAACGCATGGTATTAGTGAGCGCAGCCGAGTAGAAGAGACCCTGACCTCCGCCGGTGACCAACCCGTAACTGAGCACGAACAGCGGGAGGGTGGGTGCTAGGCCGGCCAGGATATGTCCCAGCCCGAAGCAGGTACCGCCCACCGCCATCATCTGGGCCGCGTAACCGCGCCGCAAGAGCGTGCCGGAGGCAATCATAATAAAGGGCACTACCAGGGAGGCGAGCCCGAAGGCCAGCATAATATCCGGCGCTGCCCAGCCGCGGCTCGCGGCGAGCGGGCGCACAAAAATAGAGAAGGCGGTGAGCGCCCCGGTGGTCATAATGGCAAGAAGTGTTCCAATAAGGACGCGGCTGCGGCGCGGCATCGTTGCCGGCGGCTGGGCCGCGGGACGCTCATCCTCGGGATGCTGATCCGCGGGGGCCTGGTTCCCTAGGTGCTGGTCAGCGGACTGTTGGGCCGCGGGTTCTTGAGCGGCAGGGTGAGTGCTGGTCACGTTAGTCGTAATCTCCATTTTTCCAGAGCCGCACCGGGGCTTCGCACCCGGCTTGCATGGCGGCAAATGTTTCGGGCACGTCGATAATGCGCTGGTTCTTGGAGCCGCGGAACGTGAGGTCACGAATGAACTGGGATTGGATAAAGGGCCCGTCCACCAGCACGTCCACGTGGGAAAGAAGTTCGCGTTTATCTTCGGTTTCTTCCAGGAGCTGCTCGAAGGTGTATCCGCTCCAGCTCCAAATTGTTTTACTATTCCCGAAGCGCTCCCGGAAACGCCGCGCTAACGGCAGCAGAACCGGAGTATTGAGGAACGGTTCCCCGCCCACGAAGGACACTCCGGCCACGTAGCTTTTCGCGCAGTCCTCAAGGATGCGTTCTTCGAGTTCTTCCGTGTAGGGGGTACCGTAGCGAAAACTCTGGGCCGCCACGTTATAGCAGCCCGGGCATTTGAAGGGGCAGCCGGAAACGTAAATGGCGCAACGCACCCCTTCCCCGTCCACCATGACGAAGGGCTTGTAATCCGCAACGTAGCTGCGTGACAAACGCCGCCCATCCCACGCGCCGGGGCGCTTGGGTTGGTGCACCCCCGGAGCTTCCGGAGGTGTGGAGAGCAGGCGCAATTCTCGCATTCTTCCTTACCTTTTCACAGTCCCTGAGTCACAATACTCCCCGCGCCCGGCACATTCGCCGAGTGCGGGGAGCCTTGCGAGAGTGCGCCAGCGAAGAGCTAAGACGCACGGGGCCTTAGGTGCTGGGGTGCACCGGGCACGCGGCACTCAACCACGCGGCACCGGACACCCAGGAGTTTAGGCGCAGGGACCGTCCATATGCTTAACGCGGGAAATGATTTCCTCATGCCGGCCGTGCACCATGGGGCGCTTGACCGGATTACCGAGGTACCCGCAGGTCCGCTTGACCACATCGCAACGGTCGGGATCATCATTACCGCAGTTCGGGCACTTGAAGCCCTCCGCGGTGGGATCGAATTCCCCGCTGAAACCGCATTCGTAGCACTTATCAATCGGAGTATTGGTGCCCAGATAGGCCACCTTATCGTAAGCATAATCCCATACCGCTTCCAGAGCCGCGGTGTTATGGGTCAGTTTGGGGTACTCGCAGTAGTGGATGAAACCACCCTTGGTGTACTCCGCGTAGGGCGCTTCGAAGTCAATCTTCTCGAAAGGAGTGATCTTCTTGCGCACATCGTAGTGGAAGGAATTCGTGTAGTAATCCTTCGCGGTGATATCCGGAACCGCACCGAAACGCTCACGATCCATGGAGCAGAAACGGTTGGTCAGTGATTCAGCCGGGGTGGAGTAGACGGAGAACCAGTAGGGGTACTCCTTCTTCCACTGGTCAGCGTACGCACTCAAGCGGCGCACGATATCCATGGTGAATTCCTTCGCTTCGGAATTGTGCTCCCAATTGGGGCCGTAGAAAGCGGTAGCGGCTTCGTACAGGCCAATGTAACCAATGGATAGCGTAGAACGCTGATTGTGGAAGAACTTCGTGACGTCCTCATCGCCTTCTTCCGCGCGGATACCCAGGGCACCGTAGCGGTAGAGAATGGGGGCGTTTTCCGGAGTGGCATCCTCGCAACGCTGGGCGCGGTAGACCAGAGCTTCCTTAACTACCTGCATGCGCTCATCGAAGATCTTCCAGAAACGCTGCTTATCCCCGCGCGCCTGCAGTGCAATGCGCGGCACGTTGAGGGTCACCACGCCCAGGTTATTACGCCCGGCGTTCACGGCCTCACCGGTTTCCGGATCCACCCACTTAGGCAGGAAGGAACGGCAACCCATGGGAGCCTTGTAATCACCTTCCAGCTCGGTGAGACGGTCATAAGAAAGGACATCCGGATACATGCGCTTCGTGGAACATTCCAAAGCGAGCTGCTTCACGTCGTAATTGGGATCCTCAGGGTTGAGGTTAACCCCGCGGCGCAGCCCGAAGACGAGCTTCGGGAAGATCGCGGTATGGCCATCGGCCCCGATGCCCTTAATACGAATGGTCAGGATTGCCTTCTGGATTTCCCGCTCGAAACGGCTGGTACCCAGGCCGAAACCGAGGGTGACAAAAGGAGTCTGCCCGTTCGAGGAGTAGAGAGTATTGATCTCATACTCCAGGGACTGCATGGCATCGTAGATGTCCTTCTTCGTCTTTTCCCAGCAGTACTCATCGCGCTTATCTTCGGAAACCCAGCGCTGCGCATCCTTGAGATGCTTGGCGTAATTAAGTTCCGCGTAGGGGGCAAGCACTTCATCGCAGCGATCCACCGAGCAGCCGCCGTACTGGCTGGAAGCCACATTCGCGATGATCTGAGCGATCTGCGCGGTAGCGGTGTTAATGGAACGCGGGGATTCCACCCGAGCATTACCGATCTGGAAGCCATCACGCAGCATGCCTTCAATATCGATCAGGCAGCAATTGGTCATGGGCTGGAAGGGATTGTAATCCAGATCGTGGAAGTGGATATCGCCCTTAATATGCGCATTGGCCACCGCCGGGGGCAGCAGGTACTTGAGGGCGTAGGCCTTGGCCACCGCACCCGCGGTCAAATCACGCTGGGTGTTAAAAACAGTGGAGTCCTTATTCGCGTTCTCATTGACCACAGTCTTATCGCGCTGCATGAGCTTATCCAGGGAGCGCGAAATATCCATGGCCTGTTCGCGCGCAGTATCACGATCATGGCGATATTCGATATAAGCGCGCGCCACCTGCGGGTAGCGGGAAGCCATGAGAACGTTTTCCACTTCCGTCTGGATGGTGGGAACGTCAAGCTTGGCAGTATCAAGATGATCGATGACCGTACGGGTGGCTTCCTCAACGAATGCGTAATCGTCAATACCCTGGCTGTTCATTGCCAGCGCGATTGCGCGGTAGATCTTACCGGCGTCAAAGCTAACCGACCGACCGTCACGCTTGGTGACGACTACCCCCGTGGTCGTTGAGGTATCAATCAACATCTTGTGCCTCCGTAAAAATCGAACACTACATATAGTAGTCGGCCAGAATGACACCGGTGTGCTTCGCGTGTCACACGGGCGCGTTTTTTGCACCGCGAGCACCGCACCCGGCTCCGTAAAGGGCGACGCCGCGCCACTCTCTCCCCACACCCGCCATCTTTATGATGTGTGACACATTTTTTCAGTGCCGCGTTTCGCGCCCACCGGGCGAGCTTACCACTATCTATAGGGGCGCCATCCGCTTAGCACCCCTACATCTTGCGATTTGGGAGAAAATGGCTCCAGACTGCCATTTACACCCCAAGGCGACACCCGACCACCTGGCGGCGTCGTCGCACTTCACCATCACGAGCAGCAATTTCGGTGGTCTAGCTCACAATAAGGCCGGTAACGGGAACGTAAGTTAACGCAACACTGTTGCACCCGTTTATTATCGGAGGTGGTGGCGTACGCCACCCGGGTACTCAACCGAGAATCCGCTCGAGATGCCAGCGCTGCCGTCCACGCGGACAGCGCCGGCCCATATAAATGGAGTTTCAGCTATGAGTGCACCAGCTGACACTGCTCTTCCTCAGTATTCCGAGGAAGAGGAAAAATATATTATCCGGAACCGCCATGGTGTTCCGGTCGGAACAAAACCGCATACGAAGTGGACGCTGCCGCGCATCGCGGTGTGGGTCCTCGTCACAGCCCTCGGTGTTGCGGGCTGGTACATGCTCGCCTTCTATCGCGGTGAACAAGTTAATACCGCGTGGTTCGTGGTGACGTCGGTCTGCACCTACATGATCGCCTACCGCTTCTACGCGCTCTTTATTCAAAAAACCATTATGAAGCCCGACGATTCCAACGCGACGCCGGCCGAACGCATCAATAACGGACGCGACTTCGACCCGACGAACCGCGTGGTCCTCTACGGGCATCACTTCGCCGCTATCGCCGGTGCCGGCCCGCTGGTGGGCCCGGTACTGGCCGCCCAGATGGGCTACCTGCCCGGCACCCTGTGGATTATCTTCGGGGTGTGCGTGGCCGGTGCCGTCCAGGACATGCTTGTCCTCTTCTTCTCTATGCGTCGTGGCGGGCGCAGCCTCGGCCAGATGGCCGTGGACGAAATCGGGAAGGTCGGCGGGGCCGTGGCCGCGGTCATGATCCTCGTCATGCTCATGATCGTGCTGGCCGTGCTCGCCATGATCTGCGTGAACGCGCTGGCCGATTCGCCGTGGGGCGTTTTCGCCGTCGGTATGACCATCCCCATTGCGCTGTGTATGGGCCTGTGGCTGCGTTTCGTGCAGCCCGGCAATATCACGATGGTGTCTATTGTTGGGTTCATTGCGCTGCTCGGTGCGATTATCGGGGGCCGCTACGTGGCGGAATCCGATTTCGGCCAGGCTTTCCTGCACCTATCCCCCACCACCCTCGTGTGGTGCATGATTGTGTACGGTTTCTTCGCGGCGGTGCTGCCGGTATGGCTGCTCCTCACCCCGCGTGACTACCTGTCCACCTTCATGAAGGTCGGCACCATTGTGGTGCTGGCGTTGGGCATCCTCATCGTGCGCCCGCTGGTGGAAATGCCGGCCGTCACCGAATTCGCCTCGAATACGGACGGGCCGGTGTTCGCCGGGGAACTCTTCCCCTTCCTCTTTATTACCATCGCCTGCGGGGCGCTCTCCGGGATGCACGCAACGGTGTCCTCAGGTACTTCCCCGAAGATGATCCAGAAGGAATCCCAGGTGCGCATGATCGGCTACGGCGGCATGCTCATGGAATCCTTCGTGGCAATTATGGCGCTGGCTGCGGCCTCCTCCCTCAATATGGGTATCTACTTCGGTATGAATACCTCCGAGCACACCACCGATAAGCTGGCGGGCACGGCCATCGTGCAGATGACCGATAACCGCGCCGAACTTTCGGCTGCCGCGGTGCAAAACCTCGCGGTCACCGATACCCACGGCAATTCGGTGGAAGCCCGGTGGGAATCCTGGGATGAGAACGGAAATGAGAAAACCTACGTGGGAGCGGAGGCCTTCGACAAGGTCGCCGAGGACGTTGGGGAAACCTCCATCACCTCGCGTACCGGTGGTGCGCCCACCCTCGCGGTAGCTATCGCCCATATTCTGCACCAGGTAGGTGGCGGCCAGGCCATGATGGGCTTCTGGTACCACTTCGCGATTATGTTCGAGGCGCTCTTCATCCTCTCCGCGGTGGACGCTGTGACCCGCGTGGCCCGCTTCCAGCTGGGCGACGCCCTGGGCAATGTGCTGCCCAAGTTCAAGGATCCCTCCTGGCGAGTGGGCGCGTGGATTACCACGGCCGTGGTGGTGGCGGCCTGGGGTTCGCTGCTGCTCATGGGCGTGACCGACCCGCGCGGTGGTATCCAAACCCTCTACCCGCTCTTCGGCGTAGCCAACCAGCTCATCGCCGCCCTGGCGCTTATTTTGTGCACCGTGGTGGTGGTCAATAAGGGCTGGGCGAAATGGGCTTGGATCCCGGGCATTGCCGCAACCTTCGACCTGGTGGTCACCTTCGCGGCGTCCTGGCAGAAGATCTTCTCCTCCGACGCCGCCATCGGGTACTTCACCCAGAACACCAACGCTAAGGCAGCGCTCGCGAAGGCGCAGGCCGCCGGCGACACCGAGGCCATCGGTATCCAGTCCGCGATTGTGCGCAACACCTTCATCCAGGGCTGGCTCTCCGTCATCTTCCTGGCCACGGTGGCCTTCGTGCTGGTCTGCGCGATTATCAAGATCATCCGGGTTATCACCGCGAAGAAGTACGTGAATTCCGAAGATCCTTACCAGGAATCCAACTTCTACGCGCCTACCCAGCTCTTCCCGACCAAGTTGGAGAAGAAGGTGGTGGCGGAATACGCCGTCGTGGGCGACCCGGCGTTGATTCCCGGTTTCGATCACCGTAAGGGCGCGGCACCGCACGGTGCGGGTGCTGGTTCTGGCGATGGTTCTGGCGATGGTTCTGGTACGACGGCGCCCGCAGCCAAGGCGGGCTCTGCCAGCGACGCGGATTCTTCCGAGTCCGCCCAGCACTAGGAGATCAGGTCCATGTTTATTACCCAGCTTCGCGCCTTCGCGGCACATGCTCGCAGCCTGTGGCGGGACTTCACCGGCGAATCGGCCTACGACAAATACGTAGCCCGGCATGCCCGTGAACACCCCGATCATCCGCCGCTTGCCGAACGTGATTTCTGGCGTCAGCGCGCAGCCTTCGACGAGGAGAATGTCTCCACCGGCTGCTGCTAAGCGCTGGGCGCTGGGCGCTGAACAGGTGCCGGGCGCTGAGCTGGCATGAGGCGCCGGGCTGGAAACTGGCCAATAACACCGCTCCCCGAACCTCGGACTTCGGTCCGCCGTTCGGGGAGCGGTGCTTTGTCCCACTTCCATGTGCCCCACTTCCCGCTCCGCACAAAATGCAACAGCAAATACATTAAGTTTTCCAAATCATGCACTGGGGTTGCTTTCTGCGGCACCTACCGCCATAGCGTTGCTTTCTGCGGAACCTACCGCCATAGCGTTGCTTTCTGTGGGCCCCGCCGTCATGACGTTGCTTTCTGCGGCACCTACCGCCATAGCGTTGCTTTCTGTGGGCCCCGCCGTCATAGCGTTGCTTTCCACAAGACCTACGGTCGAGAGGATGCATTTTCCGGTCTCCGAGAGGGCACCCGCGGCGATCACGAACAAAGTGGTACTGGAGCTACAACCAATACCCGATTTTCTGTCGTGCAGTACCACTCTGTCAGGCCCGACGTTCTCCAGTACCACTACGCCAACCAAACCCATCTGCAACACCGGTATACCGATATGACTCACCCCATCCCCAGCCAATCCACATACGCAGTCCGCCTCGCGCGCCCGCAGAGCCGGAGCTCCGCAGCGGCGGGGCGGGGTGTTTTTCCTGAGGTGTACTTCAAACGTACGACAAATGAAGTACAGCTCTGAAAACACGTAGTGCCTCGCCGGTTCAGAAAGCGCGATCTAGTCCGCCCGGTTCAGAGCGCTCGGTCTGGCCCGCCCGGCTCAGAGTGCCTGTCCGGACACCCCGAAAGACCCCGCACCGAAAGCCCCCGCACCGAAAGACCCACCCACCGTGGGACCTCGGGCCTAGACGCGGCGACGACCGGCCTCTCGCGGCGAAAGTGGCGCACACTTGTGTGGCGTCGTCGTACCTGGTCCCTATTACTGATCGCCCGGCCGACCTAGGATGAAAGAGAGGCAAAGGAGCCTCATCATTTTATGTCGAGGTAATTATGGGACGTTGTTTTTCTGTATCCACACACAAGAACACCTCGCGTCCACGCCGGCTGCTCCCCCTGCTCGGGGCGCTCGCGCTGGCTCCCGTTGCCCTAGGTTCGTGCGCCGCATCCGCGAGCGCGCCCGCCGGTGCGGCAACTGTGCACGGAGGTGAAGCAAATATCGTACTGCCTGACCTGTCGGGCGTGAGCGCGGTGGGCGGGGTTTCCGGCCGGCTGCTCCTCCTCATCGGGGTGGGGGTATGCGTGCTGGGACTGTGCTTCGGGCTCATCACGTATATGAATCTGCGTAAGCTTCCGGTGCATCGGGCCATGGCCGAGGTCGCGGACCTGATTTACGAAACCTGCAAGGCCTACCTGGTCAAGCAGGGGCGATTCCTGCTGGTGCTCTGGGCCTTCATCACCGCGGTGATCGTGGTCTACTACAAGTTCCTCGTGGGCTTCACGTGGGGCAAGCTCGCGATTGTGGTGGCGTTCTCGCTGCTGGGTATGGGCGGGTCCTACGCGGTGGCGTGGTTCGGGATTCGCGTGAACACCCTGGCCAATGCGCGCACGGCTTTCGCTTCGCTGCGCGGGCGCCCGCTGCCGCTGCACCAGGTGCCGCTGCGTTCGGGGATGTCCATCGGGATGGTGCTCATTTCCCTGGAACTGCTGATGATGCTCGTCATTTTGCTGTTCCTGCCCGCGGATGTGGCCGGGGCGTGCTTTATTGGCTTCGCCATCGGGGAATCCCTGGGGGCGTCGGCCCTGCGCATCGCCGGTGGTATTTTCACGAAGATTGCCGATATTGGCTCCGACCTCATGAAAATCGTGTTCAAAATTGATGAGGACGACCCGCGGAACCCGGGTGTTATCGCCGATTGCGTGGGTGATAATGCCGGGGATTCGGTGGGCCCCTCCGCGGACGGCTTCGAAACGTACGGGGTGACCGGGGTGGCGCTGGTGACCTTTATTGTGCTGGCCGTTCATGATCCGGCGCTGCAAGCCACCCTGCTGGTGTGGGTGTTCACGGTGCGGGTGGCGATGATTATCGCCTCGGCCTTGGCCTACGGGCTCAATGCGCGCCTGGCCGCGACCCGCTACGCGCAGGCCACCACCCTCAATTTCGAAAAACCGCTGAGTTCACTCGTGTGGCTCACCTCGATTTTCTGCATTGCTTGCGTGTACGGGATCTCCTGGCTCGTTTTGGGTGGGCACGACGGCGCACTGTGGCTCGCGCTCGCCACGATCGTCACCTGCGGGACTCTCGCGGGGGCGCTCATCCCGGAGCTGGTCAAGGTCTTCACCTCCACGACCTCGCGGCACGTGCGTGAAGTGGTGAAAAGTTCGCGCCAGGGCGGGGCTTCCCTCAATATTCTCTCCGGCGTGGTGGCCGGGAATTTCTCCGCTTTCTGGCTGGGTATCACCATTGTGGGGCTCATGGCCGGGGCATTCGTGATCGCGGATGCCACCCTGCGCGAGTTCATGCTAGCGCCGGCGGTTTTCGCTTTCGGTCTGGTGGCTTTCGGTTTCCTGGGCATGGGACCGGTGACGATCGCGGTGGATTCCTACGGGCCGGTGACCGATAACGCCCAGTCGGTTTACGAGCTCTCCCGCATTGAGGCCCTTCCTGATATCGACGCCGACATTCGCTCCGGTTTCGGTTTCGCGCCGCAGTGGGATCGCGCCAAGCTCATGTTGGAGGAGAACGACGGCGCCGGCAATACTTTCAAGGCAACCGCCAAGCCGGTGCTCATCGGTACCGCGGTGGTGGGTGCCACCACGATGATTTTCTCCATTATTATCGGGCTGACCGGCGGGCTGACCGCCGGGATCGAGATGCTGTCGCTCATGCACGCCCCGTTCCTGCTGGGGATTATCAGCGGGGGTGCGGTGATCTTCTGGTTCTCCGGGGCGTCGATGCAGGCGGTGACCACGGGGGCCTACCGGGCGGTGGAGTTCATCAAGGATTCCATCCACCTGGATAAGAATGCGGAGCGGGCTTCCCATGATGACTCGCGGCGCGTCGTCGAAATTTGTACCCAGTACGCGCAGCAGGGAATGCTCACGATTTTCCTGGCGGTTTTCTTCGCCACGCTGTCCTTCGCCTTTATCGAGCCGTACTTCTTCATCGGCTACCTCATTTCCATCGCTATTTTCGGCCTCTACCAGGCTATTTACATGGCGAATGCGGGCGGGGCCTGGGATAACGCGAAGAAGATCGTGGAGGTGGATTTGCACGCGAAGGGCACCGCGCTCCACGATGCCACCATCGTGGGTGATACCGTGGGCGATCCGTTCAAGGACACCTCCTCGGTGGCCCTCAACCCGATTATTAAGTTCACCACCCTCTTCGGCCTGCTCGCCGTGGAGCTGGCCGTGAGCCTCAATGCCCAGAATCTCACCGCGGTGGTCACCGGCCTGGCGGTGTGCTTCGGGGCCCTCGCGCTCGTCTTTATTTACCGCTCCTTCTACAGCATGCGAATCCAGGCCTCCACGGAGGATCCGCTGCTGGACGAGCCCGCATCCGCATCAGAATCTGCATCCGCATCAGAATCCGAACCCGGATCCGGATTCACCTCTGAACCCACCTCTGAACCCGAGAAGGGAGTCCTGGCATGAATATCGCCGTGCACTGGTCCGGCGCGCAGCTCAGCCCGGAAGGAAATATAGTCGGCCAGGATGCCGGCGCCACCCTGCTGCGGCGTCTCTTGCGTATTTTCCCGGGCGCCGCGGTTCTTGACCCGGGCGCCGCGGTTCTTGACCCGGCGGCAGCATCCGCGCAAGATCTTGCCCCGGATACGGTTGTTATCACTATGGATGTGCATGACACTCCGGCCCTGTGGGCGCGCCTGCGCAAGGCCGGCCACGCTACCCCGCGCCTCATGAATTTTGTGTGGCTGCCGGTGTCTACCCTGGAAAGCGCCGAGGAACTCGCCCCGGTGGCGCTTTCCTGCGCACTCTTCCCCACGTTCGCGAATTCGGAGCGCACCGCCGGGGAGATCCGCGAGATGGTCAATAAGTGGACGGTGCCGCCGCTGGCCGGGCGCCTGAAGCTGGGGTGGGTGAATCTCGGTTTCCGCCTCGATCACGTGCAGGAGCGGCACGAGCCGGACGTCCCGGTGGTGCTCTACCCCGCGATCTACCTTTCCCCGCGCAAACGCCCCGAGTTCTTTATGGATGTGCTGACCCGGGTGCGTGAGCTTATCCCGCTCACGGTGGAGATGCGCCTGCACGAAGCGCATCTGGTTTCCGAGAAAGCCATGACGTATTCGCGCCTGCCGTGGATGCACGTGGGGCCGCTCACCGATACCCGCACTTCGTATTACGAGGCTCTCGCGCATACCACGGCGTTCCTGGCCACGGCCGCGGAGGAATCCTACGGGCTGTCCTACGTGGAGGCGCTGGGCGCCGGGGCGCTCGGGGTATTCCCGGACGTAGCCTGGGCCCGCGCCCTGCTGCCCGAGCACTATCCCTTCTTCTATCCGGATGGCGATACCGCGGCCGCCGCGGCCATGCTCACCAGGGTTCTTACCCGCACCGCGCAGTGCCGGGCGGATCTGGATGCGGCTTGCGGCGGGAGTTTCCGCGAGTGGATCGCGGCGCATCACTCCGATGATGCCTTCGACCGGGAAATCACAGCCGCGGTGCGGAGGTGGTTCGCGTAGGAGTCGGTGCCGTGTGCGTAGGGTTAGGCGCAAACATAACGACGACGGCGCCAGCGCCTGCGGCCTCGCTTTGACCTCGCGTTTTATTCCTCGGTGATAGCGGGGGCGGGGCGGGCCGTGTAGGGCGTCGTCGTACCTACCAGGCGGTACGCGACGGTGCGGTTGAAGAAATCGACGACGACGCCAATTCCCAGCGCCATAATCGCGGTGCCAATGCCGATCACGCCGCTGCTGAGGTCGAAGCGGAAGAGTGCGAGGGCGATGAGGACCACGATGAAGTCCTGGGCCACGCGGAAGGTGCGGTAGGAGTGGCCCGGGAAACGGCGCAGGAGGACGGGGACGATGCAGTCGGCGGCGCCCTGCCCGATATCCGGGGTGATGTAGAGCGAGAGCCCGAGCGCGAAAATAACTAGCCCTACCGCGAGGTGGGCGAGCATCCCGGGGATGGAATACGTGAAAACGTAGATGGAATCGAGAATGCCGGTGAAGCTGGTGACGAGTACCCCGACCAGGGTGAAGTTGAGGACGGTGCCCAGCCCGAAGACTTTGTGATCGAAGGGGAAAATGAGGGCGATGAGGGCGATATTGACCGCCGGGACCACCCAGGAAAAAGACAGGCCCGTCACGTGGCTGACGCCCTGGAGGAGGGCCGTGAAAGGATCCACGCCGGCGTGACCTTTGAGGGCCACGGTGATGCCGATGGCGGTGAGGATCACGCCGATGAGGCATACCAGCGAGCGACGCAGCAGGCTGCCCGGGCGTAACGTCCATTCGCGGGCGCAGCGCAGTGTCTCAAACATGACGAGCCACCTTTTCAATCTCAGGGAAGCCGCCGTGCCACACCGCGGCATCACCAGCGTAGTGCATGCAGGCGGGCATTTCCTGGGCCGTGGCGGAGGTCGCTTTCGTCATTCGTGCGAGCGGCTTCATCTGCAAGGAGGGGCTGGTAGATCATCCTCTAGAGGATTCTCTACCAGCCCCTCGCTTGTGTTATGCGATTAGTTCAGCAGCTTATGCCTTGCGGCGCCGCGTCACCACGAGTCCACCGGCGAGCAGCAGGAGTGCTGCCGTGCCGGCAAGACCGACGCTCGTTGCACCTGTCACCTGAAGAGTCTTCTTGACCTTCTTGGGCTTCGGCGCAGGCTTACCGGGATCGTTCGGGTTCAACGGGTCGGTGCCGTTCTTGATTTCGTCACCGTCGTTGATACCGTCACCATCGGTATCGGCCTTGTTCGGGTTGGTCGCCTTGCCACCATTCTTGGCACCGGTCACCTCGTCACCATCGGTGAGTCCATCACCGTCAGTATCCGGGTTGAGCGGATCGGTATTACCGGGCTTGCCGTCCTTATTGAACTTATCGTCCTTGAACGG
>NZ_JBHNSQ010000025.1:0-1144 GCF_059085665.1 Actinotignum sp. usb-actsch-213 | reverse complement strand
TTCTTCGGATCNGTNCCGATCACCTTTTCTTCACCATCCGTCAGACCGTCACCATCGGTGTCGCCCTTATTCGGATCGGTGCNATTGGCAATCTCGTCACCGTCATTCACGCCGTCACCATCGGTATCGGCCTTATTCGGGTTGGTCGGCTTGCCACCGTTGTTCTTGCCGGTTACTTCATCACCGTCGTTCACGCCGTCACCATCGGTATCCGGGTTGAGCGGGTTGGTGTTACCAGGCTTGCCNTCCTTATTGAACTTATCGTCCTTGAACGGGTTCTTGGTGCCATTGACCTCNTCNCCGTCNTTGATGCCGTCACCNTCGGTATCCGGGTTCTTCGGATCAGTACCGATCTTCTTNTCNTCACCNTCGGTGAGTCCNTCACCGTCAGTATCGGGATTCTTCGGATCGGTCTTCGTGGCCTTGGAGTCATCGACCTTCGGGGTGCCATCTTCGTTGCGAGCCGGCTTGCCGTTCTCGTCAATGTCAGTGCCAACTTCCTCGCCGTCGGTCAGACCGTCACCGTCGGTATCCGGGTTCTTCGGATCGGTGCCCAGGTCCTTTTCGCGACCATCAGAAACACCATCTCCGTCGGTATCGGGGTTCTTCGGATCGGTCCCGTTCTTCTTTTCGTCCCCGTCGTTCACGCCGTCGCCATCGGTGTCAGCATTGTTCGGGTCCGTGCCATCCTTGATTTCGTCAGCATCGGTGACGCCGTCGCCATCGGTATCGGCCTTATTCGGGTTGGTCGGCTTGCCACCGTTGTTCTTGCCGGTAACTTCGTCGCCGTCATTCACGCCGTCACCATCGGTATCCGGGTTGAGCGGGTTGGTGTTACCAGGCTTGCCGTCCTTATTGAACTTATCGTCCTTGAACGGGTTCTTGGTGCCATTGACCTCGTCGCCGTCGTTGATGCCGTCGCCGTCAGTATCCGGGTTGTTCGGGTCAGTGCCGATCTTTTCCTCTTCAGAATCGGTCAGGCCGTCGCCGTCGGTATCCGGATCCTTGACGGTCACCTTGGACGTGTCGAGGACCTTATCGCCATCCTTGATGGTCACGGTGATCTCAGACTTGTCCTTGGCATCCGCAGGTACCTTGACCACAACATTGCCATCGGTGCCGATGGTGCAGGTCGCACCGCCGG
>NZ_JBHNSQ010000024.1:0-62885 GCF_059085665.1 Actinotignum sp. usb-actsch-213 | reverse complement strand
TGGCTGATTGTTCAGCCGACTAGCCGAGTTTTCGGCGTGCCGTGTTACTTGAGGGTAACGGTGGCGCCGGCGCCCTCGAGGGCTTCCTTGGCCTTGTCGGCGGTGTCCTTGTCCACGCCTTCGAGGACAGCCTTGGGGGCCGAGTCCACGAGGTCCTTGGCTTCCTTGAGGCCGAGGGAGGTGAGGGCGCGGACTTCCTTAATGACCGCAACCTTCTTGTCGCCAGCGGCTTCGAGGACAACGTCGAAGTCGGACTTCTCTTCGGCGGCAGCACCGGCGTCGCCACCGGCAGCGGCCGGAGCGGCAACGGCGGCGACGGGAGCCGCGGCTTCAACGTCGAATTCCTCTTCGAACGCCTTGACGAAATCGTTGAGCTCAACGAGGGTGAGCTCCTTGAAAGCTGCAATGAGCTCTTCGGTCGAGAGCTTAGCCATGATGGCCTTCCTTTCCGCTCTAGCGAGCAGATCTCTATCTGGCCGGCAGATTTACCTGCCTGGCAGATCTAACTGGGTACGCGGCTGAGGGCCGCTCCGCGACGCGTATGCCGAGCCGCGAAAACTCCGAAATATCCGTGATATCTGATATCCGTAATATCCCGAGGCGGAAGTGGCTACGCAGCCGCTTCCTGCTTGGCGCGCAAGGCGTCGATGGTGCGAACGGCCTTGGTGGCCGGCGCGTTGAGTACGTACGCTGCCTGGTACATGAGCGCCTTGAGAACACCGGCGGACTTGGCCAGCAGGACTTCGCGGGATTCGAGTTCCGCGAGCTGCTTGACGTCATCTGCGGACAGCTGAGCGCCGTCCATCACGCCGCCCTTGAGAATCAGGGCTTCGTTCTCCTTGGCGAAGGTCTTGAGAGCCTTCGCGGCTTCCGGAGCTTCACCGGTGACGAAAGCAACGGCGGTCGGACCCTGGAAGGTCCCCTCCGCTACCTCGATTCCGGCCTGCTTCGCGGCGATATCAAGAAGAGTGTTCTTGGCGACCTTGTAGACAGCTCCACCCTGGAACGACCGGCGCAGATCTTTCATCTGGCCGACCGTCAGGCCACGGTACTCAGTAAACAGCACAGCGGTGGAGTTCTCGAAGAGCTCCTTGAGTTCCGCAATCGCTGCAGACTTATCGGTCCGTGCCATGGGGCCTCCTTCCGGTCTTACCCGCAGGCTCGGCAACGAAAAAGCCCCGCGCGGTAAGGCACGGGGCTTGGATGACCTGCCGTGAGCACGGCGACATTCAGCTCTGTTCTTACCTGCGCTGGCCTCGCGGTGCGAGTTTGATCCCGTTGGAACCTGCGGTCTTTGGCATCGGCTAGTCTATCGTTTTCACGCGACTACGCCAAGACCGGATCGCGTGGCTTGCCTCACGGGTTCGAATGGCCGGGGATGCATGGCGCGCCGGCCACCGCGTAGTAGGTACGACGGCGCAGCTAGGCCCATACCGGCCCGGCAAGCAAACATAGGTACCCCAGCGCCCCGGCCCCCATGAGCACGCTCCGCCAGATAGGCCGGTCTGCCAGGTGGGCGATGGCGGCCAGCGCCCCGGCCACATTGGCGATCCCGTAGCGGCGCGGAATGGAACGGAAATACAAGCCACCGTTGATAATTTCCCGTGCCTGGACCACCGCTCCGACGATGAGGGGCCCGGTAGCGCCCGAAAGCCCGAGCACCCGCCCGCGTACCGAACGCAAGCCCAGCACCAGGGCAACCAGCGGCCCAGCCAGCAAAATGGCGTAGGCCACCGTGCCCCAGATCTGGGTGGGAGCGGAGATGAGCTCCGGGGAGAAATGGTACTTGGCCCCGGGATTGGTCAGGCCGTAAGGGTTGAGCAGGCTGAGAAGGAGGCGCCCGGTACTGGCTTCGCTGACCGGGGAGGTAGAAATCGCGTTGATAGCCGGCACATACCCTTCCGGAGTGCGGGCGCCCTGGATAGCATCCCAGCCCAGGTAGCATGCCGCCACCGTAAGAACCTGGGTACCGAGCAGCACCGCGAGGGGGCGCCGCTCCGCGCGCCCAAAACCGGCCACCCGCGGCCAGCAGATAGCCAGCGTAACCGGCGCCAGCACCGCCAATATTCCGGTGATGGAAATGACCCGGGAGAGGCAGATAGCCGCGGTTATGAACGCGGGCAACACCCAGCCGGTCTTCTTCCCCACCACGATGCGCGCGCTCAGCCAAACCGCGGCCGCGCCGGCCAGCGGGCCCACGGCATCGTTATGCACCATGGTGGCGCTGGCCGCCACCGAGGGCACCGCCAGGAAGAAGAGCGCCGCCGCGAAGGATACCGCCGGACTCAAGCTCCAGGCACGCAGCGCGGCGTAGCACAGCCCCACTCCGGCGGCTACCAGCACCGCCGAACCCAAGCGGGCGCCCGTAAGGAAGCTCAATCCCGCCAGGCCGGCCAGGCGCGCGATGGCGCCGTCGACCAAAAAATACAGGGGCGGGTGGAAAGCATTGTAGTTTTCAGCGCGATAGGGCCAATCCTCCGGGGCCACCCGATCCCAGGATTCGCAAGGTGGCGGCGTGATAGCGGTGCCGGCCGGAGCGTGGCAGGCCCAGGCCTGACGGGCCTGCGGTGCCATGACCTCCCCGGGAGCGGGAATAGTACCACTCGATGCTTTAAGAGAGTAGTCCAGGTAGGTCCACTCCCCCACCGGGTTGATGGAGGGATTGTGCGCGAAGGCCCAGGCCGCCCACCCCAGGCAGAGCAGCATGAGGAGGCAGGCGAGCAAAGCGTCACGTACACGCGGATGGGAAGTCACGGTTCTAGCCTAAAGCACGGTTACGACAAGAAAAAACGCGAAAGGCGGAAACCCCTGAGGATCCCCGCCTTTCGCGATACGACGTTACCGCCGAGCCCGCAGTTCTGTTTTAGGCTTCGGCGCGAGTCTTGGTGGCATCAATCGGGATGCCCGGGCCCATCGTGGTGGACACGGTGGCCTTGAGGACGTAGCGGCCCTTCGAGGAGGACGGCTTGAGACGCATGATTTCTTCGTACGCGGCAACGTAGTTTTCCAAGAGCTGCTGCTCAGTGAAGGAGGTGTTGCCGATAATGAAGGGTAGGTTGGAGTTCTTGTCCACGCGGAATTCGATACGTCCGCCCTTAATATCGTTGACGGCCTTCGCCACGTCCATGGTGACGGTGCCCGTCTTGGGGTTCGGCATGAGACCGCGAGGGCCGAGCACGCGACCGAGGCGACCGACCTTGCCCATCATATCCGGGGTGGCAACTGCCGAATCGAAATCGGTCCAGCCGCCGGCAACGCGTTCAATGAGTTCGTCGCTGCCAACTTCGTCCGCGCCGGCTTCGATCGCCTGCTGGGCCCGCTCGCCCTGGGCGAAGACGATCACCCGGGCGGTCTTACCGGTGCCATTGGGCAGGCTCACGGTACCGCGAACCATCTGATCCGCCTTACGCGGATCCACGCCGAGACGGAACACAACTTCCACGGTTGCGTCAAACTTCGTCACCGACGTTTCCTTCGCGAGGCGCATTGCCTCCGCGGGAGTGTAGAGCACGCCGTCCGCAATCTTTTCTGCTGCGGCGCGGTATGCCTTCGAGCGCTTTGCCATTTCTGCTTCTCCTTTAGTGCAGGTGTGGTCAACGAGCCTGCGTGGCCCTTCCACGGTTCCACGTGGGAACCTGCCGACGCCAAGAGCGCGGTTGCTCGATGCTCTCAGCTCCGGTTATGTTGTGGTCTCGGTTTGCGGTGGAACGACGGCGCCGTCCCGCCAACAACTCCGCTATCTATTTAGATGGCGTCCGAGGTGATGCCCATGGAGCGGGCGGTGCCGGCAATGATGCGCGCGGCGTTGTCAATGTCATTCGCATTGAGGTCCGGCTCCTTGATCTTCGCAATTTCGCGAAGCTGGTCGGCCGTGAGGTGCCCAACCTTCTGGGTGTGCGGAGTGGGCGAACCCTTCTGCACCCCGGCAGCCTTCTTGATGAGCTGCGCCGCCGGCGGGGTCTTGAGGACGAAATCAAATGTGCGGTCTTCGTAAACGGTGATTTCCACCGGCACGATGTTTCCGCGCTGGGATTCGGTCGCGGCGTTGTACGCCTTCGTGAACTCAACAATGTTCACGCCGTGCTGACCGAGAGCCGGACCAACCGGCGGGGCCGGGGTGGCCTGGCCGGCAGGAATCTGTAGCTTAATGAAGCCTGCAACCTTCTTCTTCGGTGCCATATCTGGTCCTTTTCTCATTGAACAGCCGTCGCAATGGCTAGCGACGGCACGCCTATCTATATTACGGGAAAGTGAGCGATGCACAAAGCCCCGCCCGTGTGAGACACACCGCGGAGCTTGTGTTAAATGACGCGAGATATGTGCGTGTTTTTCGAAGCGCGCGCATATCTGCGCGCTCGCGTATACGAAAGTACGACGACGGCGCAGCGGCTCAGCGGAACTTAGTCTTCCTTGCGCACCTGGGCGAAAGAGAGCTCCACCGGAGTTTCCTGACCGACGAGCGTCATCATAACGGTGAGACGCTGATTTTCCGCGTCAATTTCCGAGACGGTGGCCGGCATCCCGGCCCACGGTTCGGCGGTGAGGGTAACCGGATCGCCCACTTCGAAGGGGGCGATGGTTTCCGGCGTGGCGCCCGTGGGCAGACCGGCGGCGCGCGCTTCGTCCGCCGCGGCGGCTTCCACCACCGGGGTCAGCATGGTCACAACCTCATCGAAAGTGAGGGCCACCGGAGTGCGCCCATTGCCCACGAAACCGGTAACGCCATTGGTGGACTGCACCACACGCCAGGAATCATCGGTGAGGTTCATGCGGATAAGCACGTAACCGGGCATGCGTACCCGCGATACCAGCTTGCGCTGCCCGCGGCGTACTTCGAAGACTTCTTCCATGGGGACTTCGATCTGGAAGATGTAGTCCTCCATGTTCATGGAGACAAGACGGACTTCCAAGTCCTGCTTGACGCGCTTTTCGTAACCGGAATAGGTGTGAAGAACGTACCAGCGGCCTTCTAGACCCTTGAGCTTAGCCCGCACTTCTTCTTCGGTGACGATGCCGTCTTTCTTCTTGTCCTTCTTAGAGGAAGCCGGAGCAGTCTCCGTGGTTTCTTCCGCGGCTACGCTTTCCTGGGTGGTGGTATCGGTGAGGGAATCCGCGCTAGGAGCAGCCTCCGCAGCAGGCGCGGTGGCACCCGGTTCCATAAAAAGATCGCCGTGTTCGGTAACGTTCTCAGACACGCTGTTCCCTCACTGTTCTTGGGGCCGGCCCTGGTTCTGGACCTACCCGAAGATCCAGACGGTGGCGCGACCGAAAATAAGATCGAAAATTCCGATAAAGACCATCACGGCGAGAATGAAGAGCACCACCGTGGTGAACAGCTGCCCCAGTTCCTCCCGGGAGGGGCGCTGGACGCGCTTCAATTCACCGAAGATTTCGTGGAAGAACTGCGCGAGCCGAGCAAAAAAGCCCTTCTTCTCCGCAGCGCCCTTGGAGGACTTGGATGCTGCAACTTCCTTCACAGTGCGTCCTTTTCCTCGTCGTAACAATGCCCCGTCAGTATTGGCGGGGCAGGAGCAGGGTAGGAGGGACTCGAACCCCCAACCGCCGGTTTTGGAGACCGATGCGCTACCAATTGCGCCACTACCCTAGGTTGGCAACTCCACCATTATGCCTGAAACCGGAGTGCTCCGCGAGCACCGGCCGCCAGGTGGACGTTGGAGTATCACGACCACAAGGCCGTCATACCCGGAATAGCATAGTCGATAACACCCGAGCCGTCCACTTCCACCCCTATCCTTGGAGAAAGGTCACAACCGTACCCGGGACAGTGTTTAATGGGAGGGTGAGTACTACACCGACGTCGAAGACCCCGCGCCGCGTTTCCGCGCGCCTGCAAGCCCTTGCACCCTCCGCCACCCTCGCGGTGGACGCCCGCCAGCGGGAGCTGCGGGCCGCCGGTCACCCCATTATTTCTTTCGGGGCTGGGGAACCGGATTTCCCCACCCCGGATCACATCGTGGCCGCCGCGGCCGCCGCCACCGGCGATATCCGCAATCACAAATACTCCGATCCCAATGGCCTGCCGGAGCTGCGCGAGGCGATTTGCGCCAAAGTCGCTTTCGATGCCGGGGTACGAATTTCCCCGAGCTGCGTCGTCGTTACGAATGGAGCGAAACAGGCGAACTTTGAAGCTTGGGCGGCACTTATCGACCCGGGCGATAACGTGCTCCTCCCCTCCCCCTACTGGGTCACCTACCCGGAAGTTATTAAACTTTTCGGTGGTACCGTCACCGAGGTATACGCACCCCCGACCCAGGGCTTCAAGGTGAGCGTGGAGCAGCTCGAGGCTGCCCGCACCGATAAGACGAAGGCATTGCTGCTGTGCTCGCCCACTAACCCCACCGGAGCGGTCTACAGCGCCGCGGAGGTGCGTGCCATCGGTGCCTGGGCCCTCGAGCACGGTATTTGGCTGGTGGTTGACGAAATTTACGAGCACCTTACCTACGACGGCGTGCGCACCGCCTACCCGCTGGCCGAAGTCCCTGAACTAGCCGCGCAAACCCTCGTTATCGGCGGGGTTTCGAAGTCCTTCGCCATGACGGGATGGCGGGTTGGTTGGCTCTACGGCCCCGCGGACGTCATGGCCGCGGTCAAGCGGGTACATTCGCATCTGACCGGGAACGTCAATAACGTGGCGCAGCGCGCCACCATCGCCGCGCTCACCGGTCCGCGCGACCGCATCGAGGACATGCGTGAGGGGTTCGCGCGGCGCCGCACGCGTATCGTGAGCGAACTGGCCGGTATCGACGGGGTGAAGGTTGCGCCCCCGGATGGCGCTTTCTATGTTTTTGCCGACGTCGCAGGCCTGCTGGGCGGGACGGGCCCCCGCCGCGCCACGAGCTCCCTGGAATTGGCCGATCAGCTCCTGAGCGATATTAATGTGGCCGCGGTGCCCGGGGAAGCTTTCGGGGTGGGCGGCTTCCTGCGCTTCTCCTATGCGCTCTCCGATGCCGAACTGGCCGAAGGCATGGCGCGCCTGCACGATTACTTCGCTTAGCAACCGGATAACTGCTTAGCCAGCTGGCTGGGCTCCGCATAGCTAATCCGGCAGTTTCCTAACACAGGTGGGCCGCGACGTTTCCGCCGCGGCCCACCGTGTTTTACCCGTTATTCAGGCAGCTGAACGCTGGTATTTAGCGCCGTACCGCCGGGGTATCGGTGCCGTTACCGTCCCAGTCACCAACGAAGAGCTCGTCAGCCACACGCCCGTAATGGAGCGTGAGATCGGCCGGGCCCGCAGTGAGGGAGTTCTTCACGAGCAGCGCATTGCCGCGACGCACCGCGAAGGTATCCGCGCCATTACCGTCGAAATCTCCGGTAAATATCTCGTCCTTAGCCTTGCCGTAGGAGAACTCGGTATCGGCGTTCCCCGAGACAATAGCGTTCTTGACGAAGATGACATTGCCGCGACGCACCGCGAAGGTGTCCTTGCCGTCGCCATCCCAGTCACCGACCAGGGGGGTGTCCCCGTAGCGGCCGTAGCTCATGACCTCGTCTGCGTCCCCGCTCTTGAGTGAGTTCGCTACGTAGAAGGTATTCCCGCGCTGGACCGCGAAGGTGTCCTTGCCATCGCCATCCCAGTCACCCACGAGCACGGTGTCACCGGCCTTACCGTAGGAGAATTCGATAGGTGCCTTGCCGCCCCGGAGAGTATCGGAGACGTAGAAGGTGTTCCCGCGGCGCACCGCGAAGCTATCCTTGCCGTCCCCGTTCCAATCGCCTACCAGGACATCATCTCCGGCGCGCCCGAAGCTGAAGACCGCCTGAGCCACGGTCGCGGTCCAGTTATTGGAGACGTAGAAGGTGTTGCCGTTATCGGAAGGCGTGGCCGGCGTGCTGGGATCCGCGGTGGGATCACCGCTCGGGTCCTTACCCGGTTCCGGAGTCGGATTCACACTCGGATCGGCACTCGGATCCACGCTCGGCTCAACGCTCGGATCCGGCTTGGCACCTTCCTTGACGAACTGGTTGACAACCGGCTGCGATTCTTTATCCAGACCGAGTGCATTCGCTACGGTGTAGTGGAGGTCGGTCTGGTCGGTACGCCCGATCACGTTTTCTGCACCGGGGCCCGAAGCCGCGATACGAAGCTGCGCACCGGTATGGCCCTGGCCACCGCGCGCCACCTCATTGGATGCCGCGGTGTTATAGGACATCTGCATATAGTCGCCATCCACCGTCTTGAGGATGGTGTTGACACCCGAGGTGGTGCTTCCCACGCCCACGATCTGCGAGGTGTGGGCGTGATCGGCAGTCACGAGGATAAGGGTGGGCTCACCATTCTCCTTGGCCCAGCGCTGCGCCACCGCAACGGCCTGATCCAAATCATCCAGCTCGCCAATCTGACCGCAGGCATCCGCCCCGTGATCAGCCTTATCAATCGAGGCGGCTTCCACCTGGAGGAAGAACCCGGCGTCGTTCTTGAGCAGATCCATGGACTTCTGGGTCATGGCCGCCAGGGTGGGAACATCCGCGGTCCGGGCTTCGTTAATCGTGCACGTTTCGTAGGTTGTAGGCTTGCCCGGAGTGGGCACCGACTCGTTGAACATGCGCGGCATATTGCCCGGGGTGAAGAGACCGAGAACCGGTTTATCCTGATTGGCTTCGGTCAGGGCAGCCATCTGCTCCGCCGTCGTCACAATCTGGAAATCGTTATCACGCGCGTTTTCCAGCACGGACTTACCGGCCGTCCACCGCGTCGTCTCACCCCAGGTACCGGACACCTGAACTTCGGCGTCGAAGTACTTCGCGCCACCGCCCATCGTCACGTCCGCGCGGGTGTCCACGAGCTGTTCCGAAATGGAACCCATGCCGCCGTTTTCACGCAGATCGGAGCCCTTGGCCGGCTTCGCGTTCCCGGAGGGTGCGTAATGCGAGCGGCTGGTCACGTGGGCACCCATCACCGCCGGGGTGGCATCCTGCACCTCGGAGGTGGTGATATTACCGGTCTTCAGCCCGGCCCGCTTCGCCTTCTCCAGGAGGTTCTCCTGGGGTTTTTGAGCCAGGTCCACACCGATAGCACCGTTGTAGGTCTTCGTGCCGGTGGCCCAGGCGGTACCCGAAGCAGCTGAATCCGTTACGTAGTTAATAGCGCCGTCGCGGTCAATGGAGAAGTGGGTATAAGAACCGGTGTACTCGAGATTATCGATGCCGGGCAGGCGCCCGTTCGCACCGTAGAGATAGTTGCGGGCGGAAGTGATTTCCGAATCACCCATCCCGTCACCGATGAAGAGCACCACGTTCTTGGCCTTAGCATCCGAACGCTGCTCGCCGTCCTTGCCGTACTGGGCGAAGTCACCGGGGGCCGGCACGGTCACCTTGCCGTTTTCGTCCACGGCGATGGCCATCGTGGACCCTCCGGCTACCGGTTTCGCCAGCTTGGCATCGCTGGCGGCGGTGGAGGCTTCGGCGTTGAGGGACAGTGCATTACCGATGGTGTAGAAAAGATCGGTCTGATCGGTTTGACCCAGCACATTTTCTTCACCGGGGCCGTAGGCGGCCACGCGCAGCTGCGCTCCGGTGTGCTGCTGGGAACCGGCATTGGTGCCGTCCTCAGCGACCTTGGTGGTGCCGTAAAGGATGGACATCGGGGATCCATCAGCGGTGGCCAGGCGAGTCACGGGGCCCACGTGGTCGTCGCCGTCGGACACAATCTGCGCGGTATGCGAGTGGTCCGCCGTCACGACAACGAGGGTCTGCCCGTCCTTCTTCGCGAAGTCCAGGGCAACCTTGGTGGCCTGGTCGAGGCGATCAGTTTCCCCAATCTGTCCGCAGGCGTCCGAGGCGTGATCGCGCTTGTCAATGGAAGCCGATTCGATCTGAAGGAAGAAGCCCTTCTCCGCGCTCGGATCATCGAGAAGCTCAATGGCCTTGCGGGTCATATCCACGAGCTCGGGCTGGGTGCCAATATCCTGCTTTTCGCAGGTGAGCGGATCGGCCTTCCCCCCGCCCACCTTTGCCCGGGAGGATTTGTAGGCGGTGGTCATATTTGAAGGCGCAAACAACCCGAGAACCGGGGAATCTTGATTGGCCTTGGTGATTCCCGCGAGTTCATCAGCGGTGGTTACCACCTGGAAAGCATTCGCGCGGGCGTTCTCCAGCACCGACTTATCGGCTTCCCACCGGGTGTTGTACTTGGCCGCGCCCTCGAGGAAGGGGTTGGTGTTCCCGGAGGCCGTGGTCACCATGGCGTCGAAGTACTTCGCGCCGCCGCCCAGAGTCACATCCGCGCGGGTGTCCACAATCTGCTCCGAAATGGAGCCGAGCCCGCCGTTTTCACGCAGGTCCGCGCCCTTGGCCGGCTTCGACTTCCCGGAGGGAGCATAGTAGCTGCGGCTGGTGGAATGCGAACCCATCACGGCCGGGGTGGCATCCTGAATATCGGAGGTGGTCACGTTGCCGGTACGCAGCCCGGCATTCTTGGCCTGCTCGATAAGGTTCTGCACCGGCTTGCCGGCCAGATCCACGCCGATAGCTCCGTTGTACGTCTTCGTACCGGTGGCCCAGGCGGTACCCGAGGCGGCCGAATCGGTCACGTAATTGAAGGAACCATTCTTATTGACTGAATGGTGTGTGTACATACCTTCGGAGGTGAGTTCGTCAATACCTTCGAAACGCCCCGAGGCGCCTTTGAGGTAATTGCGGGCCGCGGTGATTTCCGACTGGCCCATACCGTCACCAATAATGAGGATGACGTTACGGGCCTTGGCATTGGAACGCCCCTGGCCCGCCTTACCGAATTGCGCGCAATCACCGGGTTTGGGCGGAATAACGTTTCCTTGCGCATCAAAAATAACGCAGTTTTCCGGGCCGTTTGCGGTGCGGTAGGTGGTATTTTCCGCCGAAGCGGCACCTCCCGCGAGCGCTGAGAAGCCGACGGCGGCCACAGCTGCTGCTGCCACCGCGCGCCGGGCAGTGAAATGTGAGGATCCCATTGTCCTTTTATCCCTTCTAACAGAACGTGGGCCCTCTTAGATTCACTTAATTCTTTTACCGGAAGGCAAGCAGAATGTAACGGGCGGGTGAACGATGCGGTTGTACGTGGTGGGTGCGGCATAACAACGGTCCGGAAAATTCGGTGTTTTAACGACGACGACGCCCGCCGACCTTCGGGGAAATCAGGTGCGCATGCTAACCGCGCGAGTACGCATTTCCTCCGTATCCGGCCAGGTAGCGAGCCCGGGAGAGCCAGTGTTCGGCCTCGCGTAGCCGCCCGAGGGCATCGTGTTCCCAGCGGGTGCCGTCGGTGCGCACGGCCCCGGCAACGAGGGAGAGGGTCACTCCGGCAGCGCGCGCGTATACGGGTGCGGCAGGTAAACGCTGTTCAAGTAGCGCGCACCACTGCCCCAGAATGGAACGCAGGTGCGGGTAGGCGGCCGGGGCCAGGTGGGGCAGCACGCTCATATGCCCGAGCAGGCAGGCCCAGTCATCGGCGCGGTAACCCGGGCCGAGCGAATCCACGTCAATAACCCCGGCGATCCACCCCGTGGGGGTAGAGGTGGAGGTAAAGGTGTGCGCGGCTGCGGGCGCGGATGGACCACGCTGCACGAAAATATTGGCTTCGTAGAAGTCTCCGTGCACGGGCACGATGGGTCCGGGATCAAGGCTGGCCATCATCTGCGTCACTCCGCTGGCCACCGCGTGGGCTCGAGCTGCGATACCGGGGAGCGCGACCGCGGCGGCGTGCGCGTAGTGGCCCACCCGATCCGCCCAGGCCGGCCGGTGGGTAAGGTGGACGGCCGCGGCTGGCAGGCTTTCTTGGAGATTCCAGAGGGTATTGAAAAGCGCGACACTGTGCTCCCCCAGCCCGCGCGCCAACCAATTGGCCAGTGGCTCGCCCGGGAGGGTGGAAATAAGAACGAGGCCACTCGGGTCTTCGCGCACCACCCGCGGGGCAAGAACCCCGGATTCCCCTAGCATACGATGGCGTTTAGCCAAGGATTGCGCTGCGGGTGGGCGCAGCACTTTTGCGAAAGCAGTTCCGCCACCCCGGGTAGTAACTTTGACGACGGCGCGCCTGGTGGGCCGGTAGCTCTTGAGTTCGACCGTAACTTTTTCTCCCAAAAATCCAGATATCCGGCTCGGGGTGACGGCCAGCGGCAAGGCGGGAAGCTCCGGGTCATGGGGGTATTCCCACACCCAGACGGCGGTATCCCGGTGGGTCAGACGAACGAGGGTAGGGGTGAAGGCTTGGGAGAGCTGCGCGGTGGAGGCACAAACATATTTTTCTCGCGGACTGCCGGTGGGGCGCCCACCTTCTCCGCGGGCGCGCGCGGTCACGGTGTAGCTCACCGTCACGCCGGCCCCGGGGCGGTGATTGACGCGGTGGACCGCCCAGGATTGGAGCTGCCAAGCTGGAAGTGCGGTGGCGAGCATCGACCCGGCGTCCGGGCCGGTCAGCAGCGCTAAATCAGCGCTTTCCGAAGATGCAGCCATAGAACAATAGTGCCGCATCCACCCCGGTGGCACAATGCGGGCGCGCGGCCCGCCGGCACGCTACCCGCCCGGCGCCACCGATCACGACCAGGCACGACTCGGCACGGCCGGCGCGCGCCACGCTGCGGGTGCCCGCACCTCACGCGTGCCGCCGGCGTGGGAAGATGGAGGGGTGCGTAACCTTGCTGCCCTCCCCAAAGCCCACGTGCATGTGCACTTCACCGGCTCGCTGAGCGTCCCCAGCCTCGTGGATATGGCCCGCTGTGCCGGCGTGCGCCTGCCCGAAAACCTCACCGATAACGTGGCGATGCAGGTGCCCGCGGACCAGCGTGGGTGGTTCCGTTTCCAACGCGCCTACGATGCTGCGCGCGCCGTCGTGCGATCCGAAGAAGCAATGCGGCGTATCGTACGCGAAGCGGCCCGAGCCGACCGTGCCGAAGGCTCCCGCCGCCTGGAAATCCAAATCGACCCGACCTCCTACGCCCCTTACGTTGGTGGTATTACCCCGGCCCTCGAGATTGTTTTAGACGAAGCGAAAGCAGCCACCCGGGAGACCGGTGTTGAGGTGGGGGTCATCGTGGCGGCATCACGCACCCGTCATCCCCTTGATGCCCGCACCCTAGCGCGCCTCGCCGCCCGCTACGCCGGGGACGCTCCCGGTGACGTGGTAGGTTTCGGGCTCTCCAATGATGAGCGGCGCGGGCGCACCGCGGAATTTGAGGCAGCTTTCCGCATCGCCAGGAGGGCCGGCCTGCGTTCCGTCCCCCACGGCGGGGAATTACTCGGCCCTGAGCATCTGCGCGAAGTCATCACGCACCTGAATCCAGACAGACTCGGCCACGGGGTGCGAGCCGCCGAGGATCGCGACCTCGTTGCTGAGATTGTGGAGCGCGGGATCGCGCTGGAGGTCTGCCCCGCCTCGAATGTGTCGCTCGGGGTGTTCCGTGAAAATGAGGACGTTCCCCTGCGCACGCTATTTGATGCTGGGGCGCTCATCGCTCTGGGTGCCGATGACCCGCTACTCTTCCTGGCCCGCCTCAACGACCAGTACGATATCGCGCGCCGCCAGGGTTTTTCCGATTCTGAACTGGCAGAATTGGCCCGCCGCTCCATCCGGGCCTCCTTCGCTTCCGCTTCCTCGAAGCGCGCCTGGCTCGCGGAAGTTGATGCGTGGCTGGAGGCAGACAACTAAGCGTCCAAGCCGCCGAGCACGACCGGTTCGGGATGGAGAACCACCCCGAAAGCTTCTTTCACCCCCGCCTGAATTTCCCGGGCGAGGGCGCGTAGCTGAGCCCCGGTAGCTCCCCCGCCATTGGTGAGCGCCAGGGTGTGCTTGGAGGAGAGCCGAGCCGGACCGTGCCCGTAACCGCGGGTGAACCCGGCATGCTCAATCAACCACGCGGCTGAGGTTTTGACCAGCCCATCAACCACCGGAGCGCCTCCGCTCAGGGTTGCGTGCGCGGCGTCGTGTACCTCGTAACGCGGGGCGTCCTCCGGCAACCGCTGCGCTTGCGCGGTGGTGAGTACCGGGTTGGTGAAGAAAGAACCGCACGAATACGTATCGCGGTCGGCATTATTGAGGACCATGCCTTTGCTACCCCGCAGCTCCAGCACCGCCTCCCGCACCGTTTCTGAGGGCACCCGCGCCCCGAGCTCCACCCCGAGGTGGCGGGCCAGCTGCGCGTAGCCGATGGGATCGGACACATTGGACAGCTTGGTTTGGAAAGTCACCTCAAGGACGATATAACGAGGGCTCGGCCCGTATTCCCCAATGGTTTCCTTGAGGATCGAGGTGCGATACCCCAGGCGCATATCCGCGAGAAACAGGGGGCGGATACGTTCTTCACGCCGGTCATAGACCTTGAGACGCGCGAGGGTCGCGGCAACTTCTTGCCCGTAGGCCCCAATATTTTGCACCGGTGCCGCCCCCACACTCCCAGGAATGCCAGAAAGCGCCTCAAAACCGCCCCAGTCCTGGGAAATCGCGTGGACTACAAGGTCATCCCACGGGGTTCCCGGTAGCACGGAGAAATTCGCGCCTTCGCAACTGCCCAGCGAGTCCAGCACGATTCCGGAGCGCATATCACGCAGCACGATCCCGTCAAAATGACTGTCGGCGGGGAGGATATTTGAGCCGCCCCCAATCATGAGGAGCGGGGTGCCGGCCGCGTCCGCGCGGCGCACGGTATCCACCACTTCGGTTTCGGTGGTGGCTTCCACGAGTTCGGTGAAAGTACCACCCACGCCGATGGTGGTGAGTTCGGCGAGGGTGCTTGCACCGCTGCGAGCCCGGGTGGAGAGGACCGGCGCGCTCACGTGATGCGGTTCGGGAGGTTCGGGAAGAGTACAGCTCATTGTTCTAGCCTACGGCTTTAGCGACGACGGCGCATGCGGTGCGCGCGTTGATGGAACGACGGCGCGACCGGGGCCGCCAGAAAAGCAAAAAGGGAAGCCAGTCAGGCTTCCCTTGAGCTATGCACCCCATCCGGGCTAAACCCGGTGAGATACCACCACGCTACCGCGCTTTAGCGGGTTTCGCGATGGTTCGTGGAGGCGTTGCACCGCGAGCAGTACTTCTTCAGCTGCAGACGATCCGGATCGTTGCGGCGGTTCTTCTTCGTGATGTAATTGCGTTCCTTGCACACCTCGCAGGCGAGGGTGATCTTGGGACGCACGTCAGCAGACTTGCTAGCCATTCCTTTTTCTCCTCAAGGTTGTGCCCTACTGGTAGTCAGTAGCGGGGGCGGGGATTGAACCCGCGACCTCACGATTATGAGTCGTGCGCTCTGACCATCTGAGCTACCCCGCCTCATGTCACCGCATGAGGCGGCAACGGAGCCCCGAAAGAGAATCGAACTCTTGACCTTCTCCTTACCATGGAGACGCTCTGCCGACTGAGCTATCGGGGCGATGCCGATTTCGCAACGAGTACCAAGCTTACTCGATTCACGCTGAAAAACCAAGCGTAAGAGAAATGTGAAACGGATCAACCATTTCGACATTTCGTGGCGGGTGTAGGATTCGAACCTACGAAGCGTAACGCATCTGATTTACAGTCAGGTCCCTTTGGCCGCTCGGGAAACCCGCCAATATGACTTCCGAAGAAGTATTTTTCACCCCGCGGAAGAAAGGCTGAGTCACCGCCCTTCCGTAAGGCACCAGATGAGATTACCCAGGGAGGAAAGTTACTGTCAACTTTTGAGACGGGAACGTGGCCACCACCACTCCTTCGACTGCCCGGCAGGCTCGTGGACCGCTAGCTGCGCCGTCGTACCGGACGTGCACTAGCGCACCACGCACTCGCACTCGCGTGCAGGCACACGCGCCGCAACCGGGCTTTAGGGCAGGCGGTGAATCCATTCGGGCGTTGAGAATTTCGCCTCGTAACGTTCCTGGGCCACGCGCAGGTCTTCCGCGGTGATCTCACCCTGGCTCGCTCCGTACTTCTGGGTGAAAACGTCCTTGAATACCTCGATAATGGCGTCGCGCGCCATCCCGGTCTGGCTCTTCATGGGATCCACGCGTTTGTTCGCGGAGCGGTGCCCGCGATTCTTCTTGCCCGCACTGCCCATATTGAGCACGTCCATCATCTTGTCCGCGTCGATGTCATACGCGAGGGTGACATGGTGCACCATATAGCCGGTAGCGAAGTGTTTCTGGGCCGCTCCGCCGATTTTGCCACGGTCGGAAGCGATGTCGTTGAGAGGCACGTAGTGGGCTTTCACCCCCACCCGCGCGAGGGCCTCGATGACCCAGGCATCGAGGAAAGGATAGGACTCCAGGAAGGACATCCCATCCACGAGCGCGGTGGGCACGACCAGCGAATACGTGATGCAATTACCCGGCTCCATGAACATGGTGCCCCCGCCGGTAATGCGCCGCCCGACCGTGATGCCGTGGCGATCCACCCCGTCCTGGTTGATCTCATTGGAATAGGACTGGTAGGAACCCATAACCACGAGGGGGCGGTCCCATTCCCAGATGCGCAAGAAGGGCTTGTGTTCCCCGCGGGCCACCGCTTCGGGGAGGGTTTCATCCATGGTCATATTGAGAACGGGGTGGATAACCGGGGTGTGGAGAATCTCGAAATCGATATCTTCCCAGGCCAGGGCGTGGCCTACGGCGCGGCGTACCGCCACCGCAACCCCGCGCGGGCTCAGCCCGAAGAGATTATCGGTGGGGAGCACCGCCGCCTCGACCGCCTGGGCAATATCCTCCGCGGAGGCATCGGCCTCCAGCCCTTCAATCGCTTCGGTGATGCGCCACAACGCGCTATCCGGTTCGATGAAGAAATCGCCGGAGAGGCGAACATTCGCGAGTTTGTTATCGACCACATCGAGGTCAACAATCGCCATTTTCTGGCCGAGTTCCTTGTATTCGCCGTGCATGAGCGTTCTTCTTTCTGTCACGGATGGTGAGGGATAAGCGGATGGTTAGAGGAGCGCGCCGTCGTGCGACTCCCCACGCGAAATCGCGGTCATCGTGTCACGATTGACCACCTTGACCCGGGCACGCCCCTGCTGGGCCCCGAGGTTTTCCTCGAAAGCTTCCAGGAGCTCCCACCCTTCCCAGGTGGTCCATTTCACACCACGTTCGGTCAGGAGGTCGAGGAGACCGCGCCCGCCCGAGCCGTCCCCGGTAGCACGCGCGATGCCGGCTTGGGCGTCGGCAACGAGGTGGCGAATGGTTTGGCGCGCATCGGATTTCGTGGAGCCGATCAGGCCGACGGGGCCACGCTTAATCCACCCGGTCACGTAGTAGCCGGGGATAGTCTCCCCCGTGTCGGTGACGATGCGACCTTCCACATTCGGGATAACCCGATGGATAGGATCCCAAGGCAGGCCGTCCAATGGCTCGGAAGCGTAACCGATAGCGCTGTAGACCGCTTCCACCGGGTAATCCACGGTTTCGCCGGTGCCGGTCACGGTACCGTCCCCCTGAAGCTGGGTGCGTTCCATACGGATCCCGGTCACGTGGTCCGTGCCAAGGATTTCTACCGGGGCCTGCATGAGATGGATGTGGATTCGGCGCGGGGCGGTCATCTCATCCGGATCGTTGAAGACCCAGTCAGTGAGGAGATCCACCACCTGACGGGTCATCTTCGAAGAATCAAGAGCCTCTTGGGAGCCGGCATCGTATTGGAAATCTTCGGGATACACCTGGATATCCACCCCGGCGACTTCACTCAGCTCGCGCAGCTCAAGCGGGGTGAACTTCACCTGGGCCGGGCCGCGCCGCCCAAAGATATGCACGTGTTCGACGGGATTGGCGCGCAGCCCGAGCTCCACATTCTCGGGAATATCGGTGTGGGCACGCAGGTCATCCGCGGAGCGCACGAGGATGCGGGAAATATCGAGGGCCACATTCCCCACTCCGATCACCGCGACATTGCGGGCATTGAGGGGCCAGGTGCGCGGTACATCGGGATGGCCGTCGTACCAGGAAACGAAATCCGCGGCCCCGTAGACTTCCGGAAGATCAGCGCCCGGGACGTCCAGCGGTACGGATTGGTCGGCGCCGGTGGCGACGACGACCGCATCGTAAAATTCGTGAATTTCGGACATGTGGACGTCTTCCCCGATTTTCACATTCCCGAGGAAGCGAATATCGCCCCGTTTGAGAATGGCATGGAGGGCTTTGATAATCGAGCCGATGCGCGGGTGGTCAGGCGCAACCCCGTAGCGGACCAAGCCGTAGGGGGTGGGCAGCTTATCGAAAAGGTCAATGCTGACCGGGATATCGGATTTGCTGAGGATATCCGAGGCGTAAATCCCGGCCGGTCCCGCGCCGATGACCGCTACCCGATAGGGGCGTTCCTGGGTGGCTTGCTCGGGTGTGGTTGGCTGTGTGGCCTGCTCGGGCGTGGGTGGCGTGGTTGGCGCCGGCGATTCCTGCTCCGATGCGGACTGCGAGGTGGCGTGCTCCGGGGCGGGGGATGCATGTGTCACGGCTAACTCTCCTTCTGCGTTCACCTCCCCTATCTTAGCGAGCCGTGCGCACGACGGGCAGGGCAGTACCGGAGAACATCTGGCCTTACAGAGTGGTACTGCACGACAGGAAACCGGGCGGTAACTGTAGCTCCAGTACCACTTTGTGATCCGGCCCGGGGCACGTGCCGTGAGTAATCCTCAAGCGTCAAGACTGCAAAACGTGCATTTCCGACTGTTAGGGGCACATAATGTACGCCACGGACATTAAACCGCAGAAAAACTGTCACCCAGGCACATTTTGTTAGCAGGCATGGCCTCTCTGCCCCGAAGTGCACGTTTCGAACCGTGGCCTCCGTCAAGTGCACATTAGAGACACGAATTCGACCCAGAACGGTACTCGCACGCACACTTTGTTTTCGGAGGCAGCTGCGCATGGTCAGTTACGATCCGGGAAATAAGGCGAGGGAGCGGGCATAGGGCGAGGGACCGGGCATGGTGCTCGGTCCCTCGCCTTGGTGTGTATTCGTGGCTTTGGCCCGTTTGATAGTCCGCTACTATGCCACTACTCAGTGCGGGAAGCGCGGCACGGGCCACACCGGGGTGCAGGATTTACTGCACCGTGGTGTCGAGACGAATAATCCCGTAGGTCCAGCCGTGGCGCAGGTAGACCGCGCACGGTTGCTTCGTTTCTTCGTCGATGAAGAGGTAGAAGGGGTGGCCCACCATTTCCATTTCGTAGAGAGCTTGGTCCACGGACATGGGATTGGCTTCGTAGAGCTTATCGCGCACCACAACCGGGGAATCCCCCAGCTGGGTTTCTACCGCTTCCCCGGTAGTTTCGGGGCGGGTGGGATGCGCTGCTTCCACTTCTACTTCGGGCATTGACTCCGCCTGGGCTTCTGCCGCAAGGTCCTCCGCGGTGAGCGTGAGCGGTTCTCCTACCTTCTCAACCACGCGCCGATGGGACTTGCGGCGATCACGCGAGCGGCGCAGCCGCTCAAAAAGCTTTCCGGATGCTAGATCGAGGGCGCTGTACTGATCAGCAGCTGAGGCCTCAGCCCGAATAACCGGGCCCTTATCAATAACCGTGATTTCGATAACTTTCGAGTTATCCGCTTGGGCGGGGTTCTTTTCCTTCGACACCTCTACCTCAACGCGCTGAGCGCGCGGAGCGAACTGTTCCACCTTCGCAATTTTTTCTTCGATGTGATTGCGGAAACGGTCCGAAACTTCAGTGTTCCTACCCTTGACGATAATCTCCACGGTGTCCTCCTTGGGATGTAGTGGCGGGCGCGCGGCCCGCTGAAAAAAAGCCCGCTTCTCACGCGGATAAGAGAGGCACCACCCCCTATCCTGGGTCACCCGGCACGCGGCTGGTACAACGTTCACCATTGCTCGTTTTACCAGCTAGCACTACCGGCACCGTTATTTCTTGGCATTAAGTGTAGTTCAGTTCACAACATTCGGAAAGGGTTGGAGCAGCGATAACGCTGTGTGCGAGTTCGCTGGACGCGGATCCGGAGCCAGGGCTAGGACCAAGGCCGCGACCACCTTCCCACCCGCCTGCCCGATGGCGCGGGCACAACCAGCCAGCGTAGAACCGGTGGTCAGGACATCATCGATGAGGAGAACCCGCCTGGGAATGGTGATACCAGGACGTATCCGGATTCCACGGCCTTTAGCGGCACGTTCACGCTGCCCGGCAAGGTGGCGTTTTCCAGCCCGGGCACGTTTTTCTTCCGCCGCGTATATCACTCGCGCCAGGAGCTGCGCCGGTAGCGTGCCGAGCAGCCCACCGCCCCGATTTTCTCCGCTGAGAAGGACGGGCGCGGAGTGGGCATCTACACCCCCGGCACCTAGCCCCCGCGCCGCGGCCTGCGCCAGGTGCCCGGCGATGAAACGCCCGGCCCGGTGGCGCGCCGCTCCCGAGGGCGCGGGAATAACACTGAGCGCCGTGCCTTCCCAGAGCGGGGCGAGCTGCCGGCAGCGCTGCGCAAAAAGAGTGGCGAAGCGGGCGGTGAGTGCGGCGTCGTTCCCATGTTTCCAGGTGAGGAGTGCTTGCCGGCGCACTCCGACGTATTCCCCCAGGGCGAAAACCGGGAAGAGGGCTTCTTCACGACCATCGGGGAGGATCTGCATGAGGGCCGGGGCGCGGCCTTCCCCACCGCGCCACCTGCCGGCTACCTCCCGGGTGCAGGCCGGGCACAGGGTGGCATCCCAGGCCCCGCATCCGGCACACCAGCGCGGAAAGATGAGGTCACCCAGGGCACCGGCCCAGGAGCGCAACGCACCGGCACCGGCTCCGCCACCGCGGGCAAACAAGCCGCCACCGGTGTGAGCTGCGCCTAGAGAAGCGCCTCCGTGATGTGCGGAGAGGACGCGCGGGCGCAGCTGCGGCGTCGTACCAACAAACATGGTTTCAGCGTGCCGCACCTTTCCCGGGAACGCATCCACTCGCAAGCAGCCTGTGGATAAGCACGGCGTTTGGGAAACTTGTGGACAGCTCCCCGAACGGCGCAGCTACCCCGGCTACCCCGGCTACCCCGGCAGCACGATATCCGTAACGCCGGTCGCGACCGGCCGCCACGCCCCGCCATCGCGAGTAGCAACAACCTGCTGGTCGGTAAGGACCACGATCGATTGCTCCCCGCGCCCGGCAGTCAGCCGCACCGAACCGGGATAGGGCGTGACGTTGAGGCGTTCCATGGGTCCGCCCACCCGCACCGCGAAAATCAGCGGATCTGTACCGGCGGTAGCGCGCCCGAGCACCGCGATATCCGTACTGGAAATCCAGGCCACCGAGCTCACATCCGCCAGGCGCTGCCCCACCTCTAGCGGATCTCCGAGAGCTGTCGGCTCGTGGCGGGCATCGCGCTGGATGGGAGCAATGAGCATCTGCACGGTATCCCCCACCTGCGCCACAATCAGCAGACGCGCGCCTTCGCGTGAAGCCCGAACTTCCCGGATCCGCGCGCCCTTGAGGAAAGGCGCGGTCAATTCGCGCACCCGGCCGTCATCAGCGGCGGCCAGCACCACACCCTTATTATCAGTTTCGGACGTCCACACCCAGCCCCAGTAGTCGTAGGAGGGCTCCACCAGGCGCTCCCCGCGGACCATCGTGAAGGGCTGGAAACCATCGCTTCCCACCCGCACCAGGGCATCGCGCTGCGCGGTGAGCAGTGCGTAGGAGGCCACCGAATCGGAATAGTTCCCGGCCATGCGCGCCACGTGAATATCGTCGAAGACCCCGCTGGTGAAGACCGGGCGGGTCTTGCCTTCTTCCACCTTGTAGGGCCGGTTGTTCTCCAACACGGTGAGGTCATAAGCCCCGTACGGATACGTGGGCAGATCCGCGATGGCGATGGGATCCAGTGGCTCGCCCGACACCGTAATATTCACCGAATGCACCGGTACCACGCTCTGGCCGGTAAAGGAACGCTGGATCTGCTGCACGGCACGCGCCTGGGATTCTCGGCTGAGGGTGGAGATTTCCGCTGTGACATCCAGAGTCAGCACCCCGCTTTCCAGCTTCGGGCTGGAGGCCATACGCAAAGTAGTGGGAATTTCCGAATGGACCGCATCGGCAAGCCAGGGCGAGGGCCCGGCCAGCAGCCCGGCAATCGTGGAAGAAATAAAGGTCATCCGCGGGTAGAAACGCAGATCGGGAACCATGGTATCCGAGCCGGGCCCGATGAAATACAGCGGGGTACGCACGTACATGGAGGCGAAGAGGCTATCGGTCATCATGACGCCGTCTTCCAATTCGGCGATGCGCCATTCGCCGCTGGCATTACGATCCAGTTTGAAAGTGGTGGAGTGAATGGCGTCCGTGGAGGCCTCGGTGTAGCGCCCACCGGTATCCACGGTCCCTTGCGCGGTCACCGAAATAACATAGGTGCCGTCCTCTCGTTGGGTGGGGGAAATGTTTTGGGAATTCGGGTACACGCGCACCTGGGAGCGCGGATTCCAGGTGCGGCCGGCTTCTTTGGTGAGGAATTGGCGGGCGGTGGCGTAATCATCGCCCGCCCCGCTGCTCCCGGCCAGCAGGAAACCGCGGATCACTTCTTCGGGTGAAGCACCGGTAGCCGGGCCGGCCGGGGTGAGGCCGAAAACAGCTTCTTCGGTGGGTGGCACGCTCGCCTCATTGACCGGCCCGGAACGCGGCAGCCGCCCGCATCCGGCCAGCGCCAGGATCATTACGCTGAGCAGCACCGCGAGGGCACGCCCCCGCCCCGCTTTCTTCAGCACGTGCGCGTTCATGCGTCCTCCTTCCCCGCAGTGCCGGTAGGCGCCGCCGAACCGGTGGGCGCCATTGTTCCGGTAGGCGCGTTCGGGGTGTGCGTCGTCGTACCGGAAACGGCAGTACCCTGCGCCGCAGGTTTGGGCGACGCCGCCGCAGCGGCCCCGCTGCTTGCGTCCGCGGGCACTACCGCCATTGCGCGAATAGCTGGAATCGTGCCGGTGGTACCCACCGCGGGCAGGGACCCGGTGGTATCCGCGCGCACGATCTCAATGGGAATATCCTCGCTGTCGTCCCAATCTTCCGCGGCAGCCACCCGCAGGGGCAGCGGCGGGGTGAAGGCCGCTTTCTGGGTACGGGGCACGGTGAGGAGGAAGGTGGATCCCACCCCCAATTCGCCGGTAGCTTGCAGGCGACCTTCGTGGAGCAGGGCGTCTTCGCGGGCGATAGTCAGGCCCAGGCCGGTTCCTCCCGATTTTCGCACCCGGGAAGTATCGGCACGCCAGAAACGATCAAAAACGTGGGAGGCCTGCTCGGGGCTCAGGCCGATACCGCGATCGGATACTTCCACCGCCACCGCGGTATCCGAACCAACCACCCGCACTTTAACGGGCCCGCCTTCGGCATGTTCCACCGCGTTCACCACGAGGTTGCGCACGATACGTTCGATACGGCGCGAGTCCACGCTGGCCACGGTTTCCCCGCGCGCGGAGAGCGTGACGGGCACCCTGTTCGCTTCGATAAGGGGCGCCTGGGAGATAATCACGCGCCGCACAATTTCTACGACGTCGATTTTGCTGGTTTCCAGCACCATCGACCCCGCATCGAAGCGAGAAATCTCCAAAAGATCGGAGAGCATGGTGTCCAGAGAAATAAGTTGGGAATGCTGGAGTTCGGCCGAACGCCGCAGGCTGGAGGGAAGTTCGGAACGCTTATCGTAGATGAGCTGGCCGGCCATCCTGATGGTGGTGACCGGGGTGCGCAATTCATGAGACACCGCGGATACGAAATTCTGCTGCACCTGGGAGAGCCGTTCAAGGCGGGTGAATTGATCCTGGAGGGATTCTGCCATCTGGTTAAAAGCGGAGCCAAGCTGGGCTAATTCGTCTTCCCCGCGATCATCCATCCGCACATCAAAAGCGCCCCCGGCCAGCTGGCGGGCGTTTTCCGCCGCGGCTCGCACCGGCTTCAAGACCACGTTAACGAGCACACCAGTAGCTACCGCCACGATGGTAAGAAGGGCGACAGTGGCGAGCATAAGCACCCGGGAAACCTGCGCCACCGTCACCTCTTCGTTTTCCAGAGAATAGAGCGTGTAAAACTCATACATGCCGGCATTGGGAAGGCGCACGGTCGCACCGATAAGAATCCCGGGGAGGGTGTATTCCTCCCCCTTGGCAATCGCCACTGCCTGCCATTGCGGGCTGGAGGATTCTTGCACGGCCTCCCGCAATTCGGGGGTAAGCACATCCATGACGGTTGCGGGAGTGGGTGCCCCCACATCAGCTACCAGGTAATTACCGGTATTCTGCCCTGGCGAGCGGATGAGGGCCGTGCCCACCACCCCGCGGATCGGTTCAAATTGGGAGCGCACCTGCGCGTTCGCAATTTCCTGAACCGCGCCGGAGGTTTGGGCATTGGCCGAGTCAAAAACATATTGGGCTTGGGAGCGGGCGCCGTAAAATTGCTCGGTGGCAGCGCTGACGGCGCGGTCATAAAGTTGCGAACGCGTTTGGTTAGCAACAATAACCGCGGTCACGATACTCGTGAGCACCCCGATAGCCACAATCGCGGAAACCACTCGCGCGTTGAGAGAGGTGCGCCAGGATTGCGAAAATGAGGTGAGCGCGCCGCGCCCCATGCTCCCGAGGCTGCGATGAATATAGCCGCGCCGCGAAAATTGACTCACTCCTGGGTTGCCCCCGCCCGGTATCCCACCCCGCGCACGGTAATAACCACCTCGGGATTATCCGGGTCCTTTTCCACCTTGGAGCGCAGGCGCTGAATATGCACGTTAACGAGGCGGGTATCGGTGGAATCGTGGCGGTAGCCCCATACCTGCTCGAGGAGTTCTTCGCGGGAGAATACCTGGTAGGGCTTGCGCGCCAGGGTGGTGAGCAGCTCAAATTCGAGGGGGGTCAGGTGAAGATCTTCCCCGTTACGCGTGACCTGGTGGGCGCGCGGGTCGATCACCAGATCGGCAACCCGCAGCGTTTCCACTTCCGGTTCGGTGCGCCGCAGTCGCGCCTTAATGCGGGCGAGGAGCACCGAGTTCTCAAAAGGCTTGGTGACGTAATCATCCGCCCCGGCTTCCAGGCCGGCCACCACGTCCACCGAATCGGTAAGGGCACTCATCATAATGATGGGGACATCGCTTTCTTCACGCAGCTGGCGGGCCACCTCTACTCCGCTCATTCCGGGCAGCATGACATCCAAGAGCACAATATCCGGTGTTTCCGCCCGGAAAATAGGCAGAGCATTGGTGCCGGTGGCACATACCGTCACGGCGTATCCTTCCGATTCCAGCAGGATCGCCACCATTTCAGAGATACCGGGATCGTCATCGACCACAAGAACGCGCATAGTCATAGCGCCATTTTCTCACGTTCGTGCCAATCGTGCAGAAAAATGCGCGAATAGCGTGCGCGGTGAGCGCGGCGGCCACGAAGCGCAAGGCGCACGGGGCGGGCATAACGTGTGCGGACTGGGCGCGGAGCCGAAGAGGCGTCGTCGTACCTCTAGTTATCTTCCGGCGTTTCCGTTTCCTCGCTACGCACCACGCTCAGGCGCGGGCGCACCGCCACATCGGAGGGGCGGCTCACCTTCCGAGTAGCGCGGGAAGGTTCTGGTGGCTGGCGGGTGGCGGTTTCTCGGATGGCATCCGCGAGCGCCATGAGATCGGTATCCGAGGGCGGGGCCGGTTCAAATTCGGTGCGCAGGCGGATCATCTGCCAGCCGCGCGGGACGGTCACCGATTCGGCGTGCGCTTCGCACAGGTCGAAGGTGCCCGGGGAGGCCACCGGTGAGAGCGGCCCGATCACGGCGGTTGCTTCCGCGTACTGGTAGGTCAACGTGGCAACGGCCGGCTGCTGGCACGTGGTGCGGGAACACTTTCTCAACGGACTCACGCCTTAGACGTTAGCACGCCCGTGTAACCTTGGGGTATGGACACTTTTCCTTCCACGCCTCGCCCCCGCCGCCGTGATCGGCACGGACGGGGAATTCAAGGACCGGTGCTCCCCTATACCCTGCCGGCCTGGCGCACCCGGGCAGATAAATTCGACGATATTATCGCCTCCGAACTAGCCACCTACCGCGCCCATTTCGGGGAAGAAATGCGCGATCTTGATTTCGCGGTCATGGATGTTCCGGCCTCCGATCCTTCGCCTTGGGAGGACGGGGTTCCCCTGGCGCGCCTGCTGCCTTTCGAGCGCGGGGGCGCGGTGCGGGCCCGGCTGCTGTTTTACCGGATGCCGATGATGCGTACCGCGATGGCCAGCCCTTTCCCGCGTATTGTCATTCACGATATCGTCACCGAACAACTCGCGGCTGCGATTTCCCGCCACCCCGAGGACATCGATTTTTTGCGGCGCGGTTTTTAGTTTTTCTGGTACGACGCCGCAGCTGCGGCCCGCGTGCCTGCGTTCCTGCGCGCCGCGGCGGCCGCGGTGGTGCGTTTTTGTTGATCGTGCACGCCTAGGTGGCTCGCACCGCGGTTTCTAGTTCTGGCGCACCGCGACACGGGCAGAGAGCGCCTCGCGCTGGTCGGCAACCGCGCCCACCCAGTCAATTCCGCTCGCTCCGCCAGCTTCCCCGTTCGGGGCACGAACAAGCGCGGCGGCACTCACCGGGTTTTCCGCCTCGATGCGGTATCCGCGAGCAGCTTCGGGTAGGTCCACCGTGGTATATCCCGAAACTTGGGCGTTCACGGGGTCAAGATCCACACCGTCGGCTCCCACCGGGGTAATCTCAGCGTGGCCGCGCCCGGCCAGCGCCAGGCGGGCCGGTCCGGGCCCGAAGCTTCCCGCGGTGCGGGCGGCCGGGGCAACCGGACTGGCCCAGGCGGTATCTCCCCCGCCGCCCAGTGACGCACCCGCGGCGAGGGGCTGCGGCCCACGCACCTGCACCGCGTAGGTACCCGGGTCGATACCGGCCAGAGTGAGATCCATAACGGAATTTGCGGCGATGGCCACGTCCTCCCCGCCGGGAAGGGTGCGGGTGGTGCCGTCTTCTGCGGTGAGCTGCACCGTGAAGGTGGTAGCCTCCCCCGGATTGGCGATGCGCAGGGTGGAGCCCTCCGGGATCCCCGGGATAGTGAGATCCGTGGCGGCCGGGGCACCGGTGGTGAAATCAACCCCGGCGCCGCTGGTACCGGAAATATGCTGATTTTGCAGGGTCGCTCCGAAAGTGCCGGCCGGGGTGCTCAGGTGGAGGGCGAGGCGGGAGTCTTCGGCGAGCAGCCCGTCCAGGGTGTGACGTACGGTGGAACGCCCGGGAACGGCCACCCGTACCGTGCCGAGCGGCCCGGCACCGCCCAGGGCATCGACCCGGACGGTAATGGGCGCGGCTCCCGGATTGGTGAGAAGAAGCTGGTTGGAGTACCCCACGGTGGTGGCCGAGGCGGTGATCCACAGCTCCCCCGCCCCGCTCACGCAAGGATTCGTGGCCAGGCCGCGCCCGTTACCGCCCTGGGCACTGTAGGACACCGCACCGGAGAGAACCTCCCCAGGATCGGCGCTCAGTATGGTTCCGGCGGGTAGCGCAGCGCGCGCCTCCTTATCCGCGGTACCGAAGAGTAGCACCTGGGTAGCGATATTATCCGCGTTTCCCCCGGGGGTGCCCTCCACGGTCATACCCGCGGAAATGGTTTGTTCGAATCCGCCGCCGCACAGCAGCTGGGTGGGGGCTTCTCCCGCGCTCGCCACCTCGGCTTCTACCGCGCGGGGAGCCCCGGTGGGAAGAACGACGGCGGCCGCCGCTGCCGCGGCGGCGATTCCCAGCACCGCGAGCGCGCTCCCGGCCCGCACCGTGAGGCGGCGCCAACGCGCCCCGCGCCCGCTGGCGCGCCCCACTTCGGTTTCCTCGCGAACCTGCTCCATTACTCGACCACCTTCCGGCGCACCGGGATGGCGACCACGAGCGCCGCGGCCACGGCGAGGATCCGCGCGCCGGCCACCAGAGCATCCCCGGTGCGGTTATAGGAAATTGTCAGGCGCCCGGAGCTCCCGGCCGAAATCTCAAAAGCTTGGGCCCATCCCGCGCTATAGGTGGGAAGAAGCTGGCCGTCCAGGCGGGCCTCCCAGAGCGGGTCCTGGCGTTCGGCCAGTCGCACAATCCCGCCGTTACGTCCCGCCCGTGCGGGTAGCTCGGTGTCCACACCGTAGCGCCCGGCGGGCAGTGCGCTGCCGTCCAGGGTGAGGCGCGCGGCATCCACGGCGCTCGCCTCGCTGCGGGTGAGTCGCCAAGAAAGCATCTGCTCATTGGCGCTGATCATATCGAAACGGCCGGTTGCGCCCAGGGCGCGGGCCAGTTCCCCGGCGCGCGGAGCTTGCGCGGGAATAACCACGTAGGAGATAGCGTGTTCGGCTAAGGTTTCCGCGGCGCGCGGGTTTCCGGCGTTCATATCGGCGACGGCGCTAGCCACGTCCGCCGCGGCGGCATCATCCGCGGAGGTTCCTTCCAGGGCCGCGAGCGCACCGACCATGGTGCTATCGGTGAGTTGGCGGCCCGGCCCGCGCCAGATTTCGGCTCGAATACCGTTCTCGGCCGGATAGAGGGCGAGGACCCGCACCCGGTCCGGGGAGGATGCTTCGAGGGTGGCAGCGGCCGGCACCGAACGGCCGGTTTCTGGGTGCAGCTCGGTGGTGCCGGTGAGGGCGCGGCTGAGGTAGAGACCCGATCCGGCTAGGGCACTGAGGATCAGGACCGCGACCGATCCGAGACCCAGGAGCTGGAAAAACCCGAAGGAGCGTCCGCTCATATCGGTACGCAGGCCATCCCCGGCGCTCACCAGCGCGATCCACAGCCCGCCGAGTGCCACGCTCAAGCCGATGCCGCTCCAGGCAGGCGCGCTGAGTGCGGTAGCGCCGTCGTACACCTGGGCCACCGAAACATGAGTGGAGGCGACCGCCCAGGCGAAACCAGCCGCGGCAATCAGCCAGCCGGCGCGGATGCGCTGCCAATTGCGGGCGCGCCCCAGGGCCAGTACCGCGATGACCACGAGGCACACCGCGCAGATCATGGCAATCTCCCCGAGCCACGGGAGGGACTCCGGCTGGGTGAGCGGGAAGAAGGAAAGGAGATCGAGCGGGCCCGGGCGGGCCGCGAAAGGCTCTCCCGGGGTGGCGAAAAGCAAGCGCCAGGATGCTTCAAGCCCGGGAATGACCACCGCGGCTGCGGGGATCGCGACCCACAGCCAGCGCAGGCGCCGCCAGCGCAGTGCCCCCACCAGGGCAACGAGAAGAAGAACGGCGAGCATCACCGGGGCAGCCGCCGCCAGGTAGATACCAGCTAGGGCCGCGGTGCCCAGACCCGCGGTGGATTCGATACGGTCGCGGGTGCGGGGCAGGCGCCATACGGAGAGCACCGAGGCGGCCAGCACCGGTAGGAGAATATGGACAAGAGCTCCGGCCACGTGACCCGCGCTCAGCGCCCCCACCAGGGGCCCGGCCCCGGCCCAGACCAGGCCGGCCACCGCGCGTACGTGCGGGGAGAAGGTAAGGGTGCGGGCCGCCCAGAAAGCCGTCATACCGGCCAGCACGGGCGCGCTGAGGAGTAAGAGCACCGCGGCGTCCCCCAGGGTGCCCCCGAAGGGTTGCAGTACCAGCGCCACCGGGGAGAGTAAGGTCCACAGCGCGTCGATGCGCCCGGGGCTGCCATCGCCCACCGCGAGCCAGCCGGGCAGGCTAGCGCGCAGCAGTTCCGTGCCGGTCAGGGCATCGGGGCGCAGTGCCCCGCCGCTCAGGTACCCGCCGCGCAGCAGCGGGAAAGCAGCCACACCCGCCACGAGCGTGGTCAGCAGGAGGACGGTGCGCCGGGCACGTGCGGTGGACCGATGCCAGCGCCGTCGTTCTGCTTCTTCGAGCGGATTCGGGCGCGCCACCAAACGGATTTTCTCCCGTTCGCTGCGTGTCATTTCGCGCCGCGCCGCACGCACATCACGCCCGCGCGCTTCGAGGGCCGCGAGTCCGGCGCGGCTTTTTTCGGTGCGCCGGCGCCGCCGCCGGGCCCGCATCAGTGCTGGAAGGCTCCCCAGCAGCCGAGCGGCCCCGCGTATTTCACCGTCCGCAAGCCGTGCCTCTTTGCCCAGCAGCCGCACCAGCGCCCGCACCGGGGCGAGCAGCACGTACCCGAGGAACAGGAAGGGCGCGAGCAGCGCGGGGGCGGCGAGCACCGCGTTGTAGAGTTGCGCGCCGCGGCGCGCCGCGAAGGAATCACGGCCGTCGTTGCCGAGGGAGACGCGCGCGTGGCGCACGGTAGCAGTAGGTTCAACGACGACGCGCCAGCCCGCTCCGCGCAAGCGCCGCGAGAGTTCAAGCCCGTCCCCGAAAGGCCCCAGCCAGGTATCGAAACCGCCGACTTCACGCAGGGCGCTAGCGCGCACGAGTATGCCGGCGCTTCCCACCGCGAGGACATCGGAGCGCCCGTCCAGCTGCCCACCGTCGCGGTCATTGATGGCGACTTCCGGAACCCGCCGCGCGCTGCGGGTGGCCCGGATTCCAACTTCCAGAAGCGCACCAGGATCGGACCAATCCACCTGTTTGCAACCGACCGCACCAATATTGGCGGCGTTTTCCAGGGTGCGGGCGAGGTTCGCGAGGGCTTCCGGAGCGGGGGCGCTATCGTCGTGCAGGATCCAGTAGGCGTCGTAGCCGGTGGTGGATTGTGCGGCAGTCGATTCAGCGGTGGTGGACTCGCCGGTGCCGTGTGGTTCACCGCTTGATTCACGGGAGTCCGCGGCAACCGCGTTATTGACAGCTACCCCGAGTTTTCCGGTGAGCACGCTGATGGCATCGGGTTTCCGGGTGGAGTATTCCAGCGCGGCGAGGGTCTCCTCCAGATAGGCGGAGCCCGGCCGGGTGATAACGAGAGCGCGAATTCTGAACTGCATTGCTGTTGATGCTACGCCAGCGCGGGCGCTGGGCGGTTATGCCTCGCCGACGCGGCGGCGTTGCCGACTCAGGCGCCGGCGGTCATTATCCGACATGCCACCCCAGATACCGTGACGAATATCATGCTGGAGGGCGTATTCGAGGCATTCCTCCCGCACCGGGCATTCGTGGCAGATCGAGGTGGCGGGGGCGGTGGAGCCGCCTTTTTCAGGAAAGAAAATATCGGGATCGGTTTGGGCACACAGCGCGGATTCACGCCAGTGCAGGGATGCCGAATCAGCTTTCTCATAACCGAGGTCGAAGATGTCGAGCATGGCGTCCTGGGCGTCCTGCGGCGTCAATCCGCCGTTCCCCGCGACGCGCAAGCCGGGGTTAATCCTCCGCACATGTCCTCCTCTAACCAAGGTGTCTTTATAAATTACAAGCGTGTCATACCCCAAAAGTCAAGCGAAAGCGGTATATTGCCCACCCGAACTTCCGTTCGAGTTCGGCGTGTTGCCGCGGCCGGGTGCGCCTTGTGCCGCGTGGGCGATTTGCTCACAATCACCGCGGGCGTAACCGGCCCGCCAGGACCCGAAACCTGCCTGGCCGGTGGCGCCCGGCCTGCAAATAGGCAAAAATGACCCTATGCGTGGAATCATTCTGGCCGGAGGCTCCGGCACTCGACTTCATCCCGTTACGCTGGGCACCTCCAAGCAGCTGGTACCCGTGTATGACAAACCGATGATCTACTATCCCCTGAGCACGCTGATGCTCGCCGGAATCCGTGACGTCATGGTTATTACCACACCCGAAGATGCCCCGGCTTTCCACCGGCTCCTCGGGGACGGCAGCCAATTCGGCATCAGTATTTCCTTCGCGGTGCAGGAAGTGCCCAATGGGCTGGCTACCGCTTTCACCATCGCCGCCGATTTCATTGGTAACGAACCGGCCGGGCTGGTGCTCGGCGATAATATTTTCTACGGCCCCACGATGGGACGCCGCTTGGAACGTAATACCAATCCGGATGGTGGCGCTATCTTTGCGTACCATGTTTCGGATGCGCGCGCCTACGGCGTCGTCGAATTTGACGAAAACTTCAAGGCGATCTCCATTGAGGAAAAGCCTGCCCACCCGAAGTCCAATTTCGCGGTGCCGGGCCTGTACTTCTACGACAATGACGTTATTGAAATCGCCCGCAACCTCGAGCCTTCCGCGCGCGGGGAATACGAAATCACGGATGTCAACCGCAAGTACCTGGAGGCGGGCAAACTCAAGGTTGAGGTGCTCGACCGCGGTACCGCGTGGCTGGATACCGGCACCTTCGATTCCCTCGCGGATGCCACCAGCTTCGTGCGCACCATCCAGGCACGCCAGGGCCTCTCGGTGGGCTGCCCTGAGGAAGTGGCGTGGCGGCGCGGCTTCCTCAGCGATGAAGAATTGCGGGAACGCGGGGAAAAGCTGCGCAAGTCCGGCTACGGGGACTACCTGCTCGGGATCTTGGAAGCCCAGCACGATATTCCTTCGGCAAGCTACTAAAACGAGCTTGGCGGGCGCGTAACTCTAGTCCGTAACACGTGATTCGGGCCCGCCATTCGGGCCCACTCACATAAAGCGGGGCGGCTGACATGGTGTCGGCCGCCCCGTTCGTGTGCCGTGCTAGTCCACTGCTATTCCGCTAGCCCCGGCACCCAGCTAACCCAGGTACTCGGCTAGCCCAGGTACTCCGCGAGCACGCTCGGGGCAGCGGCTTCCCAGCGTTCCTTCCAATCCCCGATAGGCTCGATACCGGCCCGGCGCAGGGCGCCGTGCGAGAGCACCGAGAAATGCGGGCGCGGTGCGGGCCGGTTGAAGGCAGCCGCCGTCGTCTCCCCCACCATCGCCGGGTCTTTACCCAGCGTCGATACAATCTCACGGGTGAAATTCCACCAATTCGTCCTCCCCGAGGACGTGCCGTGGTAGGTCCCGGAGGGAATATTCGCTTCGACCATGCGGTAGATAAGATCGGCGAGGTCCACCGTCCAGGTGGGTTGGCCCACCTCATCGGTCACCACGGAGAGCGCATCGCGTTCACAGGCCAGGCGCGCCATGGTTTTCGGGAAGCAATTGCCCTGAGCGCCGTACAGCCACGCGGTCCGCACGATATAGTAGTCGTCCGTTTCGGCGCGTACCGCCCACTCCCCGGCCGCTTTGGTGCGCCCGTAGGCGCCCTTGGGGTTCATGACGTCATTTTCTTCGTACGGGTCCACGGCGTCGCCGGAAAATACGTAATCGGTGGAGACCTGCACCAGTTTCGCGCCGATCTGCGCGGTGCGCCGGGCTAGGATTTGCGGGCCGGTTGCGTTAATGGTGAAAGCTGCCGCCTCCTCACTTTCGGCTTTATCCACGGCCGTATGCGCAGCAACATTAACGACGACGTCGACCTTATCGACCAGGTGCGCTACCGCGGCCGGATCGGTAATATCCAGCTCGCTCTTATCCACGGCGAGCACGTTCTGCCCCCGCTGTGCGAGCAAAGCAACGAGATCCTGGCCGAGCATTCCCCGACTTCCGGTAACCATCCAGCGCATGGGTGTCCTTTCCTTGTCTATACCCGCGTTATTGTACTCATTGGACCAAAGCTGCGGCAGCGTGGGATGAGCCCGCGGTGCGGTGTGCCGGCCTCACGGGGCGAAACTGGGGCAGCAGCTGGGCGCGAACAAGCCGGTAGTACACCACACTCCCACCGAGGAACGCGACGTATCCGAGCGTGACTGCCGCCCCGAGTACCGGTGCCGGCAGCCCCGCCGCGAGCGCCCAGCGCTCTATGCCTCTTCCAAAGAAAGCTCCCGGGTAGCATGAGCGCAACCACAGTAGCATCGCGTACGCGGAGAGCAGCATGCTTGCGGCCACCACTGCGGGCAGGAGGAAACTGCGCCACCCGGCTTCTTCGCGGTAACGGGGGCGGCTCGTGGTTCCGGGCAGCGGCGGATCCCAATGGTGCCCGGCTGCCCCCATCGTAATAACCACGAGCAAGCCAACGGCACCGGCGAAAAGATAGCGGCCCTGCACCCCGCCGATAATTCCCAATCCGCGGTACTGGTTATAGGCCTGCACGATGAGCATGCCGAGGACCAGCACAATATTCGAGGCGAAGATGAGGAAACGCCACCGCTTAGCCGGGTGGGTGCGAAGGGCACGAGCAAGAAAAATAGCCACGAGAAGAGTAAGGAGAATGAGAAGCGGCGGCGCAAAAGTGACATCGAGCCACCCGAAGTCCGACCAGAAAGAGTCTACAAAGGACGTGGTCACCCGCTCGGCGAAGAAACCGATATTTGTGCCCGGCTCCGTGGCTTGGGCCTGGAAACCATCGGGTTGGATCACCCCGTAGCGCACGATATTACGCAGCCACCAGTAGCCGCCGGCGAGAACACCGATGAGTCCCGCGCTCAGGCCCTGGGCGAGGCGCCGCCCCCACGTTCCCACGTGCGGATTGGCAAGGAAGGAAAGAAAGACCACCAACCCCATGGGAATGAAAATCCCCTTACTCCACAAGCCGAGTCCTAAGGCAAGCCCAGCCCCCAGTACGGTGCGCCACCGCCCAACTCCGAACATGGCTGCGCTCACCGCTGCCATGTTGAGGGCACCAGCACCGATGAAGAGCGCGTCATTGGTAACCGAAGCGGAGATAAATGCGAGCATGGGAATCGCGTACACGGTACCGGAGGCCAGGAGTGCACCGCGTCGGCTCAATCCGGCGCGGCGAGCCGCGAAAATAAGGCAGGGCACCAGAGGTGAGGTCAGCACAATGGAGTAGAGCCGCAGGATAAGAATCTGGCGGTCCCAGGGGGCATCCGTCATTCCGGTAGCTCGCAACACCAGTGCCCCGCCGGCGTAATAGAGCGGGGGATGCTGAGTCATCTGATCCAAAATAGGAACTGTCTCCTCGGCCCGTGGGGAACGGCGCTGCTCGTGCGGGAGAATTCTCTGGCTGGCATAGGAATCCGGATCCGCACCGATCCAGGCATCTCGTCCGAGGCGAGTACGGTAATGCAGGGAGTAGCTGGGGGCGTCCTCCACCAGCAGGCCGCTGGCCTGTGACGCCTCAAAAACATCACGGTAAAGCCGACTTGTTCCCGGATCGGGCCACTGCCCCGTCTGCTCGAGTCGAATAATGGAATTGAGGTGATGGGGCTCATCCGGGGTGCGCAGTGGCGGGCTGGCAAGTGCCCAGAGCATCTGCCAGATAAGGAAAAGAACCGTGAGGAGCCCCGCGCACGTATAGAAACGGCGTGAGCTCATGGTGGTATCACTGGTTCGCATACGGTCCTTCGGGGAATTCACGGGGCACCCGGCGATCCCCTCCGCACCGGATGGTATAGGTAGGGCCGCGGGAAGCGCGTTGGTTATTCCAGTCTAGCTTCCGCATCACCGGCGCGGAGAAGGTATCGTAGTTCCCATACATCGAGTAGCCGAGTGAGGGAACATTATGGAGATTCGGGAATTAGCGATTTCGGGCGCATGGGAAATCACCACCAAGCATTTCCCCGATGAACGCGGTATTTTCTTGGAAGCCTACAAATCCTCCGTTTTTGAAGAAACAATCGGTCACCGCTTGGATGTGCGCCAGGTGAACACCTCGGTATCGAAAGCCGGCACCGTCCGCGGCATCCATTTTGCCGATGTGCCGCCCAGCCAGGCGAAATACGTTATGTGCCCGCGCGGTGCAGTTCTCGATTTCGTTATTGATATTCGGGTGGGCTCCCCCACCTACGGCAAGTGGGATTCCGTTCTTCTCGATGATGACACCCGGAAAGCCATTTATATTTCCGAGGGCCTGGGCCACTGCTTCGTAGCACTGGAAGATGATTCCACCGTTGTCTACCTGTGCTCCGCGCAATACGCACCCGGCCGCGAACACGGGGTTAATCCGCTGTGCTCGCAGGTGGGCTTGGTATTCCCGGAAACTGATCGCCAGGGTAAGAAGCTTGAGCTGCTGCTCTCCCCCAAGGATACCGATGCCCCCGGCCTGGATGAGGCCGAACGCAGCGGGCTCCTCCCTCGTTATGAGGATGTCCAGGCTTTCCTCGCCACCTTGCGGAGTTAAATATGAAGCGGGCTGAACTGTCCGCCCTCGCTAACCAGGTCACCGCGGTCGTTATCACCTATAACCCAGACGGGAATTGCACCACCCGTCTCACCGCGCTAGCCTTGCAGGTCGGGCACGTGGTGGTTATTGATAACGATTCGGAAGAATCGCGCCGGGCAGCCATAGCGGAAAGTGCGCGCGCGGTGGGTGCCCAGTTCATTCCGCTGAACCAGAATCTCGGTATTGCGGCGGCCACGAATATCGGGATTGAGCAAGCCCGCGCCCGCGGCGCTCGTTTCGTGCTGCTCATGGATCAGGATTCCCTGGTGGGTTCGGATATGGTGGCCCATCTACTTGAGGTGTTGGCCGGTGATCCACAGATTGGTGCTGCCGGCCCCCTCCCCAGCGAAGAGCGTGAAGGGGAGGATCAGCTGGTCTACGTCGCTCGCGAGTGGGCCCCCAAGCGTGCCACCGCGGCCGAACTGGAGCGCCCGGTCCTTGACGTTGCTTTCCTCATTGCCTCCGGGTGCCTTATCCGGATGGAAACGCTCGATGACGTGGGCGGAATGGGCACCGCCCTCTTTATTGACCACGTGGACCTGGAGTGGGGCGTGCGCGCCCGGAGCCAAGGGTGGCGCCTGGTGTGCGTCACGGCCGCCCGGCTCTACCATTCTTTGGGGGACGCCGTCGTTCTTCTTCCCGGACGTACGCAACCGGTGCACGTACACGCGCCGATCCGCAACTACTATCTGGTACGCAATACTGCCCGGGTTATCGGCAGTTCACTATTCCCGGGCAAGTGGCGGATGCGTTACGCCTGGTGGCTGGCCAAATATCTCGCTTTTAACGGACTGCTCCTCGACCGCGGGGCCGAGCGGCGCCAGCTCATGCGCCAGGGCTTACGCGACGCGCGGCGGCGGCGTGGCGGACGCATCGGTGACGCGAAAATATGACATCACACGCGCCTCTTCCAGCTGAACCGCACGTTCCCCCCGCGCGCGGCCTGTGGTCCCCCCGAGTCTTCCTTTTTTCTTTCCTCGCTTTTCTTTGCTACACCACAGGCCTGAGTCTACTCACCCCGCTGCAGGGGTCCCCGGATGAACCCGTGCATGAAATCTACGGATACCAGGTGGTCACGGGTAATATTCCGCTCGAATCGGAACGGGTACTCGCCCCGCGCTACCTGCGCTCGGGTGCCCCCGATTGCTGGCGCACCACTCGCGCCCAAACGGCGTGGTGTTCACCCCCGCTCAGTTCCGATGCCACCCTGCGGGAAATGGGCACAAGCGCGGTTAATTACCCACCGCTCTACTACGCCCTCACCCACCAGCCCCTGCGGTTCCTCAGCGGTGCGGCGGCGTTGTGGGCCGTGCGGATATGTTCGGCGCTGCTCTTTTCGCTGCTGGCAGCTTTCGGGGTTTCCGCTTTCGCGACCGGTCTGCCCCACCGTCTTGAATCTTTTATTGCCCTTACCGTTCTCACCCCGGCTTTCTTCATTTTCGCGGGTTTTTCCAATCCGCAAAGTCTGGAAATCGGGGCGGCCCTCGCCATGGCCGGGTGTCTCATCCCGCTCATCCGCACTCTCCCCCCACGGGAAACGGCACAACGGTGGGTCGCGGGGGGCTGCGCGGCACTGCTGCTCATCCTGGCGCGCCCGGTGGGCCCGTACTGGGCTATTGCCATGTGTCTGCTTCTCGCCGGGGTATTTGGACGCGAACGGGTACGCACCTACCTGCGCACCCGCGCTTTCGGGGTATTCCTGGCGCTGTGCGCCGCCGGATGCGTGGGCTGGCTGGCGTGGACCCGTATCTCAACAATCTACGGCCCCGCACCGACCGAAGTCACCAATGACGGCTGGACTGCTCTCACGCTGCGCCTGCTCGGGAACTTCCGCTACTACATGCACGAAACCATCGGAACTGCCGGCTGGCGCTCCGTCACCACTTCGGTTCCGGTCACGGTGCTCTACTGGGTGGTCCTCTTCGCCGTGGTGGCGGCCGCGTGGCGCTGGGGGCAGCGGCGGCACCGGGTATCCATCGCGCTGGCTTTTATTTCCCTCCCACTTAGCGCCGTCCTCATGAACACCCTGGTGTTGAGCCGTACCACCTTCCCTATCTGGCAGGGCCGCTACGCTTTCCCCTTCCTCTTCCCGCTCTTCTGGGTGTGCGTGGCTGTTATAGCAACCTCCGGGCGCCGTCGTACCAATATAAGCGGGGCCCTGGCGCGGGCAACCTCCACCCTCTTTTTCCTGGCGACCGTTGATATCACGGTGCGGATGGCCTGGCGTTTTTACGCGGGTATCACCACGGCGCCGCTGTGGCGGGTCCTCACCGATACCCCGCCGCACGCACTCATCGGTGCCGCCCTCGCTATCGCGGTAGCGGGCACGTACCTGGTGCGCACGTGGCGTTACACCCGCAGATGTGCCGATTCTTGCCTGCCCGTCATATAATTCCAGGGGCTTATTTGTTATGAGATGTACGTCAATCAATAACTCATCGAGGTGATCATGGGCGGCAATGCTGCTGAGGCGCGTTCCATCGATTTTTCGCAGGACCGCCGGCGGGTAGTGCACGGGAAAATGTTCCTCCTCGCATTCCTCGGGTTCTTTATCTATGCGATGGGGCTCAGTTTGCTCACCCCGCTCAATGGCGGCCCCGATGAAACCCAGCACGAGATTTACGGCTACGCGGTGGTCACGGGGCAAATCCCTCAAAAAAGTATTCGCGTGGAGGCCCCCGCGTTTTTGCGGCGCGGCGCCCCGGATTGCTGGCGCCACGACCCGGCCGCCACCGCCTTCTGCTCGCGTATTTTCACCACGAACGACGAACTTATCTCCCAGGGCACCTCGGCGGTTAATTACCCGCCGCTCTACTACTACCTCACCCACTGGCCCCTACTGCTCGCCTCCGGGAAATACGTGCTGTGGGGTATCCGGGTGCTTTCCGCCGGGCTTTTCGCCGGGCTGGCAGCGCTCGGCTTTTCTTCTCTGTACGCGGGGTTGCGCAGCGCCGCGCTCCCCTATCTCACCATCGGTCTGCTGGCCCCGGGTTTCTATTCCCTCAGTGGTTTTTCTAATCCGCAGTCGATGGAAATCGGGGCGGCCCTGGCCCTCACCGGTTTCCTCCTCCCCCTCCTCAACCGGGTTCCCGCCCGCGAAGAATTGTGGCGGTGGATTGGCGGGGGGCTGGCCGCCATCCCCCTCATTTGCGCGCGCCCGGTAGGCCCCTACTGGGCGATCCTGCTCTGTTTACTTTTCGCTATTATTTTTGGGCGCGTAGCGGTGCGGCATTACCTGCGCACCCCCGGATTCTGGATTTTCCTCGGGCTGTGCGCCCTGGGATGCCTGGCCTGGTTCGGCTGGAATTACCTGGCCTCCACCTACGGGAAAGCACCCGATCCGGTGGCCAATAAGGGCGCTTTCCGCATGGGCCTGCAAATCCTGGGGACCATGCCCTATTACATACACGAAACAATCGGAACCGCGGGCTGGCGCAACGTGGAGCCGAGCAGCCCGGTTTCCCTGTGCTACGTGATTTTCTTCGCCTGCCTGCTCATTGCGGTCTACCGGGCCGGGGCGCGCCACCACCGCCGCGCGGTTATTTTCGGGGTGGTGGTGCTGCCCTTCAGCGCCCTGCTCCTCAATACCGCGGTGGCGGATCGCATCCCGCTCGTCATGTGGCAGGGCCGCTACTGGTTCCCCTTCTTCTTCCCCTTCTTGGTGACCTGCGCGGCGGCTCTTCTCCAGCACCACGAGCTGCGTGAACGTACCGATTCTGCCCGCGATTCGCGCCTGATTCCGGTGCTTTCGTTGGCCGGGGCGCTGCTTTTCGCCGTGACGACCATTGATTTCACGGTGCGGATGGCCTGGCGTTTTTATGTGGGCTTGCGTACCCCCGTCTTCGCGGTTTTATGGACGACGCCGCCCCGCGCGCTGCTGGGTCTCCTTTTGTGCGTGGGACTTTCCTGCGTGGTTGCTTATCTTGTGGTGCGCCGCTACCGCCCGCACCTGAGTGCGCTACGCTGCGCCTGGCGTGAGTATCTGCATCCGCAGACCTTAGCGGCGGGCCGCGCGGCGCGCGGCGATTCCGGCGAGGAGTCCGAGGCTCACGTCCGCGAGGGTCGTGAAAACACGCGAAAGTAGTACGACGACGACAACCGGCCCGCTCCCTACCGCGGTAGAAAGTACTGCGGCAAGAGCCAATTCCCGCACTCCCACCCCGGCCGGAACGAAGAACACCAGGAAGCCAACGGTCCAGCCGAGCGCGTAACCGCCGGTGGCGAGCAGGAAGGTGGGCAGCGAAGCGGCCATGCCCTGGTAGATGAGCATGAGCCAGAGTTGGGCGCCCATAAGGAGCCAGCCGGCCGCGGCCCACAGTGCCGCCAGGCCGGTACCCCGCCAGCTCAGCTGGGCTTCCAGCGCCCCGCGCCCCAGAATTTTCAAGCCCAGGCTAATGATCCTATTGAGGACCGGTGGGATAAGAGCTACCACGCCCACGGGAATGGCCAGGGCGAGCCAGCCGTAATCTTCCATGAGGCCGGCCGGGCCCAGGAGCAGTGCGAGGACCGCCAGTACCAGGCCGGTCACGATAGAGACCACCATGGAGAGGAGCAGCGCCACGAAGGAGCGCCGCCGGGCGATGGAATGTGCCGCACCCATTTCCGCGGCCGCCACGAAATTCCACACTCCGCCAGGCAAGTATTTCGCCACCTGCGAGGTGTAAAAAATACGCCGGGCCACCCGGGCGGGCACGGGCTGGCCCACGTCATTGAGAAGATAGCGCCAGGAAACCATCGTGCAGGCCACGTAGAGCAGGGAAAGCGCGATACCGGCCAGGCTCACCCACCAGGGCAGCGCCGCGAGCGCCTCCCCCACCGCTTCCCGGTTGGCCACGATTGCCCAGATCGCGGCAATAACCGCGAGGAGCATAAAGCCGGCCCGCACGGCTGGTGCTTGCAGGACGCTGAGGATTTTTTTCACCGAGGGCTCTTTTCACCGGTGCGGTCGGAGGCCCCGCTGGGATTGAGTGCGGCACCGGGTGCCGCACCTTGTCTCGTGCCGCACCGACCCGGCACTCGGTCAAGGGCGACGAGGAGGGGACGTACCACGTAAGCGGGGCGGAAAGCTACATCAGCCCGCTCACCGCAACGGTTGCGGGCCGCGGCGATGGCTTCGGGATCCGAGGCGAGGCGCTCAAGCATATCGGCAAGGGCGCTCGCATCCCCGACCGGAACATAGCGGGCGGCATCCCCAAGGATCTCGCGCTGCGGGGCGGTATCCGAGGTGATGAGGGCCAGGCCGGCGGCCATGCCCTGGTAGGCCTTATTGGGAACCACGCGTTGGGCCTTATCCGACGTCCCGAAGATGCCCAGGCAGAGGTCATGGGAGGCGACTTCGCGCGGTAGCGCGACGGCGTCGACCCAATCGCGCCACATTACCCGCACGTGGGTTCCCTCGCCCGCGAGAATCGCGCGCACATCGGCGTAATCTTGACCGGTGCCGATGAGGGTAACCTCAAGATCCACGCCGCGCTCCTCGAGGAGGAGCAGGGCGCGCGCAATCGTGACGGCACCCTGCAAGGGTGTGAAAAGTCCGTAAAAGACCACGCGGGGCGGGGTGTGGACCGGATGCGTGCTGCGGGCGGCGAAGAAACTTTCGGGCGAGCCCACGGGCACGACGACGCCACGAGCACGCAGGGAGTCGGGCATGTGCGCCAGGTGCGCGGGGGTATCCAGGACCGTGATGGTGGAGGCGCGGATGGCGGCGCTATCCAGGGTGCGCAGCAGGCGGTCTTTGATGCCGTTGTTCAGGCCGCGGTCGGTGGCGGTAGTGGAGGCGAAAATGAGGTGGTCGAGCACAATGGGTGTGCGAGGGAAGAGCAGGCGGGCAAGGAGAACATCGAAATGGCCCAGGTATCCCACCACAATAACGTCCGGGGCGTGCGGGCCGCGGAAACGCCGGGCCCCGCGCACCAGCCGCCACCAGTGCCGGGCAATATCCGCCCCGAAAGAAAGCGCCCCGCGGGCACTGGCGAGGGCTGCTACCCGCCCGGCGGTGCCGGTATCGAGGGGAATATTGAGTTCGCGGACCGTGTGGCCGTGTTCGGCCAGCCCGCGTAGCAGCACCCCTACCCGGGGGTGGTTCGCGGTGTTGTAGGTGCCAAAGCCGAGGATTTTCACCGGGCGGCTCCCCCGTTCGCGGCGGCAGCCGGACCATGTGGGTGATCTGGGTCATCCATTTCGGGAGCGTCGAGGGCATTGGGGGCTTGGTCGGTGCTCGCCGCGGCTCCGAGCGGGCGCGGCGGACCGAAACGCAGGGCTTTGATGCCTTCTAGCTGTTGTTCGAGGAGGACGCGGTTGGTTTTGAGGAGGTCGGCGATAATGAGGATGGTGATGGAGATAATCGAGGCCACGATCATGGCCGAACCGAAAATAAGGGATTGGATATGGCCGGCGCCCTGCCCCATGAAGTAGAAGATGAGGAAGCGAATAAAGGGGATGGCACCCAGGATCCCGGTGATCGCGGCCGTCCAGCCCAGGGGCACATGGGGCTTGAACATGAGGTAGGAGCGCACAATCGCGGTCCCAGATTTGAACATGTGCTGGAAAATATTGGAGAACAGGCGCGATTCGCGGGTTTTCGGGTTGGTGGTGATGGGCACGGAGTCGATACGCAGCCGCTTATTTCCGGCTTGGATAATGGTCTCCATGCAGTAGGAGAATTGGGTGACCACATTGAGGCGGTAGAGCGCGCCCTTGGAGTAGGCTCGGAAGCCGGAGGCGGCGTCTGGAAGTTTGGTGCCGGCCGCCCTGTTGACCACCCGGGAACCCACATTCTGCATAAGCTTCTTGAAGCGGGAGAAGTGCGCAATTTTTGAGGTTTGGCGGTCAGCAATAACGATATCGGCACGCCCGGCCACGATAGGAGCCACCAGTTCCGGGATGGCTTCCTGGGGGTACTGGTTATCACCGTCGGTATTCACCACGATATCCGCGCCGTTCGCGAGCGCGTATTCCACTCCGTCCCGGAAGGAGCGGGCCAGGCCCTGGTTGCGGGCGTGGCGCACGAAGTGTTTCACCCCGTAGGATTTGGCGACTTCAACGGTGGCGTCGGTAGAGCCGTCGTCGATAATAAGGATCTCTACGCTATCGATGCCCGGAATTTCCTTAGGGATCGATTCCAGTACCAGGGGCAAGGTCTTTTCCTCGTTCAAACACGGAACCTGCACAAATAGCTTCATATCCCTCTCCGCCGCACTCGCGATTATCCAGCACCTAGCCTAACAAGCTCCGCGGGCTCTCATGGGGAGATACGCTGTTGCACACTAGAAGTACGGCGGCACCGCAACAATATTTCCCGCGCCGCGGGGTCGGCGCTTCCCGCGCCACGGCACGCCGCTACAGTACAATTCAAGAACAGAAAGCCGATGCCGCCTCTTCAACCAAAGGATTTCGCCGTGACGAATATTTCTTCTTCCTCGGCCAAGGCCGCCCTCCGTTCCGTGCTCCGCCACGTTCCGGGAGCGGAAGCTGCCGGTCGCAAGGTACTTCAGAAGGTGCTCTACCGGGTGCCTTGCTCGGAGCGGCCGCTGGTATCCATCATTATTCCGGTCTACGGGCACTGGAAGGAAACCTTTGCCTGCTTGAAAGCGCTGGCGGCAACGGCCGGGAATATTCCTTATGAAATCATCGCGGTAGATGATTGCTCCCCAGATTCCACCGGCAAGAAACTGGATCGTATTATCGGCTTGCGCGTTGTTCATATGCCAAAAAACGGCGGCTTTATTCGGGCTTGTAATACCGGGCTCCAGCATGCCCGCGGTGAGATCATTGTCTATCTCAATAACGACACCGAAGTGCATCCCGGTTGGCTCCTACCTATCGTGGAACGCATGGACGATCCTTCCATCGGGCTGGTGGGAGCGCGCTTGGTATACGCGGACGGGACCTTACAGGAAGCCGGTGGCGTCGTTTTTGCCGACGGCGTCACGGAAAACTATGGGAACGGCAATAATCCGGAAAATCACTCCTATACGTATTTCCGAGATGTCGACTACTGTTCCGGAGCATGCTTGGCGGTACGCAAGTCCATTCTTGATGAGCTAGGCGGCTTCGATGAGCGATATATCCCCGCCTATTACGAGGATACCGATCTGGCTTTTGAAGTACGGCGCCTGGGCTACCGCACCGTTTATGAACCGCGCTCCCTTGTTGTTCACCACGAGGGCGTCTCGAATGGGACAGATACCTCGCAAGGTACGAAGCGCTATCAGGTCGTTAATAAGGCGAAATTCGCTCAGAAATGGGCAAAAGAATTAGCATCACAGCCGCTGAGCCGCTACCAGGACCCGGACTTTGAAATGGAGCGTGCTGTTCATACGAAAAATGTCGTTATTGTATGCGACGGCGCAGTCATCACCCCTGATTTGGACTCTGGCTCAGTACGAATGGAACAGATCCTGCTGGAGCTGCTTCGGCTCGGATATCAACCGATCTTCATTCCGCAAAATAAGGAGCGTCCCGAGCCCTATGTTGGAAACCTGACGAAACGTGGAATCCAAGTAGTTTACGACTCTTTCAGTGAACACGGCCAAACTAATATCAGCGCCTACGCTCTCACTATTTTGCTTCGCGGAAATGTACGCGGAGTGATCCTGTCCCGGGTCGGGGTGGCGGCAGCTGGCCTCTTCCCGGTGACCCACGCCCTTCCGGGCGTCCCCGTTATTTTTGACACGGTAGACCTGCACGGCACCCGAGAACTACGCGAAGCGAAACTTGCCGGTGATGATGCTCTTATCACCGCTGCGCATCAAACCAAGGAATTGGAGCTCGGAGTTATGAGGGCCAGCACCGCTACTCTGGTTGTTTCCTCCGAAGAAGCGAAGATGCTGCATGCGGACCATCCCGAACTTCCGGTCTTTGTGGTGGGGAATGTGCACGTCCCGGTGCAGCACCCCGCGGGATTGACGGGCCGGCGCAGCATTAGTTTTATCGGTTCCTTCGCCCATCCTCCGAACGCGGATGGCCTGCACTGGTATTTCACCGAGGTACACCCGTTGGTGCGTGACGAGCTCGGAGATGTTGAGGTGAATGTGTATGGGAAAAACCCGCCGGAATCCCTGCGGGTTTTCGAGGGCAACGGTGTGAAGCTATGCGGCTACGCCGCTGATTTAGCTGATGTTTATAATCCGGCTCGGCTCTCCATCGCGCCGCTACGCTACGGTGCCGGAGTGAAGGGCAAGGTTGGGGAATCTCTCTCCTGGGGCGTTCCTATCGTGACCACCGATATCGGAGCTGAAGGCATGGGTTTGGAAGACCGCCACACCGCGCTGATCGCCAATAGCCCGGAGGAATTTGCCCGGGCTATCGTGGACGGTATGCGTGATGATGAGCTGTGGGAGCGTCTCTCTACCGCGGGTGAGCGCCATATCCAGGAGATTATGGGCGTGCCTCGCCTCCACCAGGACCTCGCGGCTGCCTTTGATTTCGCGGGGATCACGCGCGCCTGATCGTGCCGCTGGTTCAACTGGCACACCGGCCTGCTGCTGGTGCGCCAGTGAGCTATTCCGCCAGCGTGACGATGGTGAAGTCCGCGTGAGGCTCTATCCGCAGGCGCGGGTCGGAAGCAATCTGCTCACGCAGCGCCTGCGCTTCCGCGGCGAAAGCATCCGTGGATCCCTGTTCGATTCCCCAGCGGAAATCAAAATTCGGGATGACCACCGCTTGCACCTGCCCGGTATAGAGCACCTGCCACACCGAATGCCCAAAGTTCGCGTGTGAGCCGATCACGTCCTGCATTTCCGGGGTCCAGTTTTCCCGAGCCCGGGCCACGTCTTTATCACCGAAAGTGTTGTAGAGGACCAAGTCAGATTCGCTCGCGATCACCCCGGCCAGAAAATCATTACCGCCCGAGACCGGGGAACTGAAAGCCACCACGGCATCGTCCGGCAAGGCAGCATCAAGTTTTTCTGGAATCTCACCGATAAGTGCCTCAAGATGGGCGGCCCGGTCGCTGGAGCCTACCGCCAAGCCCGCGAGGTTCGGGGCGGAAGCCAGCACCGCCAGCGCAGCCACGATTCCGCAGGCCACCCGCCGCCAGCTGCCTCGCGCTTCCCGGCGCACCAGCGCGCTGATGCCGCTCGCGAGCGCCGCGAGCAGGGCCAGGCGAACCACCAGCATCCAGCGGTAGATAGCCCGCATAAGATCAAGGCCGGGAAGCTCCTCGTAGAGCGATGCCCACGGGAAGGTCCACAAGGCCTCCGAGCGGGGCATAAGATAATCAGTCACCTGAATCGGCGGCGTCAAGGGACCGCGGATTTCCCACCATTTCAGCGAGGGCCCCAAGGCAATAACAAAGGCCACCAGTGCCACAAAGGTCCAGAGCAGCACGTAGCGGCGTGACCCGCGCGCCCATACCAGCACGCAAACGAGCAGCACCAAAGCCGTAATACCGATGTAATTCCAGCGTACATTCGTGCCGTCTCCCCATAGCAGATCGGCATCCAGCCCGACTCCGAGGAGATCGGCCCACCACACGCTCGAGGTGGGGATAATCGTGGTAGCTACATCCACGCCCATGGAACGGAAGAAATCTTCGCCGGTGCCCATACCGGCCAGCGCACCGCCCGCACTGCGGTAATAAAGCAGCAAAGCCACAACACTCGCCACCGCCATATAAGCAAAGCCCAAACCGGCATCCCGCAGGCCGCTGCGCCCCCGCAGCAGCGGTAACACAATAACCACCACCCCGGCGGTGAAACCGAGCATGACGAAAGAATAACCATCAAGGAAAACAGCCCAGGTGAGAACCCCGCACCAGCCAGCCAAAGCGAGAAGCCGGCGCCACCAGGGTGGCCGCAGCCAGAACCGCAGCAGCACCACGCCCACGTAGATAGTGGCGGGTAGGAGTAGCGCACCCCAGAAAGTCGTACCAAAATTACCCATGCCAATAACGGAAGGGTTGATCATCCACACCGCAGCCGCAATCCCGGCAATCAGGCGGTGCGAGGTGAGCCAGTAGAACAGTCCGTACGCGCCCACAAGTGCCAGGACGATCCAGATGAAATACCACGCAGAGAGCGCTGCTGCGGCGTCGCCAGGAAATATTAATGCAAAGAAAGTAGCCGCGCGGCTAAAAACACCGCCGTTGACCGTGGCGGTCCCCTCCGGGAAACCGATGATCGGACAGCGGCCTTCTTGCAGGTACAGGCGCGGAAACTCAGTTCCGCATTGCAGCCGCCCGAGGTCGGCCACCCAGGCATGCACCGGACCGATGGCCCACGCGTTCACGCCGTAAATAAAGGACAGTGCGATGGAGTAGAGGAGGGAGCCCAGGGCCGCTAAGCCGCGGGTACGCCACCGGAGCGGAGCTCTGCGTGGGTGGGCATCGATAACTGGCACGTGGTTCCCCTCTATCCGCGGGAGCGGTGGTGGCCGCGAACGGTATTATTGCTGGGTTCCGCTCCCCGCCTCGATCTTAACATTATGAACATAGACTTCGGGGAAGGTCTTGACGAATCCCGTGGTCATCCCATCGGATTTGGTGGTAAAGAGCGCGACGCTATTACGCCGCTCAATTTCAATATCCGCGCTGTTGAGAATCGCGAGATTGACGATGTAGTCTCCCTCGCCAATATGCAGGTCGGGGAGAACCACCATGATCGTGGCGTGGCCGCTATCCACCGCGGGGAGGGGAAGTTGGAGGCGACGGCTGGACATCCCGAAAACCGGGGTACCCTCATTCATGGTGGTGATTTCCACCACCACGCCGTAATCGCGCATGGGCTCGTGGGCCACCAGATCGAAGGCAATACGCATGGTATCCCCGGAAATATGCACGAAAAGCCCGTCGTCCGAGGTACGCACCCCGTCCACAATCGCGGCGTTGTCAATACTGCACGGGTGGCTATCCACCGCGGTGAGGACCCCACCGTTCTTTTCCGCGAGTTCGGCGAGCATTTGTTCCTGGTAGCCCTGGTGGAGGCGGGACATCGCATCGCGCACATCCCCCACCATGACCATGGCACCTTTATCCAGAACGACGGCGCGATCACACACCTCGATCACCTGCGCCGCGGAATGCGACACCAGAATAATAGAGCGCCCTTCGCGCTGGAATTGGCGAATTTTCTCCATGCATTTCTTTTGGAAAGGTTCGTCACCCACCGCGAGGACTTCGTCCACGAGGAGGATATCCGGGTCGGAATGCACCGCCACCGCGAAAGCCAAACGTACGTACATCCCGGAGGAATAGAACTTCACCTGGGTGTGGATGAAATCCCGGATGCCGGAAAACTCAATAATGGAATCGAGTTGAGCGTCGATTTCCGCTTCGGATAGGCCCAGGATAGAAGCGTTGAGATAAATATTTTCCATACCGGTGAGGTCCGGGTGGAAACCGGCCCCCAATTCGAGGAGAGCCGCCATGCGCCCGCGGGTGCGGACCTGCCCGGCATCGGGGGTAAGGATCCCACCGATCACCTTGAGGAGGGTGGATTTACCCGAACCGTTCGCACCCACCAGACCCACTGATTCCCCAGCGGCCACACTGAAGGAAACATTCTTGAGCGCCCAGTATTCTTCCGCGTGGGTACGCGAACGCGCCGCATTGACCAGGCGTTCCTTGAGGGATTTATCTTTGTGGACGATGAATTTCTTCGAAACTCCGTCAACTTGAATGACGTCGGGACGCGACATGAGAATCCTTGACCCGCCTTTCCTTTAGAGTTCCTGCGCGAAATTGCGTTGCATGCGGGCGAAGTAGCGCTGTGCGAGCCAGAGCAACACCAGCCCAATGATAAGGAAAATTCCTAGGCGGGTGAGGAGATGGGAGGGCAACAGGGCATCCTGCCCGGCCGCCCAGAAGGAATGCTGGAAGCCCATAACCGCCACCGAGGTGGGGTTGAGGAGATAAAGGTTAATCATCCAGCTGGGGGCGGCTCCGGCAATCATCGCGAAAGAATAGACAGAGGGGGTGAGCCAGAAACCGATGAGGAGAATAACTTCCACGAGGTATTGCACATCCCGCAGGTACACATTCGCTGCGGAGAGAAACAGCCCGAAGGCCACCGCCCACACCACCACCACGGCCAGGGAGAGCGGGAAGTAGATGATGGCACTCCCCCACGGCACCCCGCGAATAATGAGGGCTCCGCATACCAAAATGGCCAGCTGGGAGAGGAAGTCCACAAAGGCAGCGCCAGCCGCAGAGAGTGGGAAGATTTCGCGCGGCAGATACACCTTTTTGACAATCCCGGAATTACTTACGATCGCGCCGGTGGAAGCCGCCACGATCTGGGAAAAAAGCCCCCAGGCGGTCAGGCCCGCGAAAACGTAAATAGCAAAATCAGGAATGGCACGTTCCGCTCCGAGAACCTTGCCGATAGCGAAGTAGTAGATGAGCAGATTAATTAGGGGCCGGACCAGGGTCCAGACGTACCCGAGCACCGAATCCTTGTAGCGTGCCTTGAGTTCACGCCGGGTGAGCAGGCCCAAGAGGTGGCGATGGTCGAAAATATCGCGGACGGACGCCCGCCATCCGCTGAAGAACCCGGTGTCAATAGCCACGCGCGTGAGATCCTGGCCGACGAGTTTCTCGAAGCGTGCTTCTGCTTCGGGGCTCACCTCGCGTTCGCGCTCTGCTGCCATACCCGACCTTTCCTGCCGGCATTCGCGCCCTTCACTACCCACCCGGGTGAGCCGCGCGTATGCACCTATCTGTCTCATATTACCCAGCTGCGGGCCGAGCCGCGCGCAGCCCCGTGATGTCAGCGCCACCTCGCGTCGCCTTGTACGATAGAGAAAGTAAGTTTCACCCGGGAGCCGCCGCGGCTACGCGAGCCGCGCTTGCCGCCCCGCGGAGGATGATAGGCAGTCATGAGTGTTTGTGTTCTTGTTCCCGCCGGAGCCGGGCCGGCTTTAGCGCGCGCCCTCCCCTACCGTGTTGCGGAGCTCATTGCGGGCCAGCCCGCCCCGCGCGCGGATCTCACCGCGGGAGAAACGGTGACTGCAGTGGTCACCACTCCCGGTGCTGTTACAAAAACAGCTCTCGCTCAGCTCCTTGCCACCCCGGGGCGCAATACCGCGTGGTGTGCCTCGCTTGCTGACAAACCGAACACATCCGAATCTCGCGGTGTCCTCGCCGCCCCCGCCCCGGTCTACACTTTTGATTCGCGGGCGCTCCACCTGTGCGGCGGCCTCGATACCGCCTTCTCGCTTCCGGCCCTGGCCGTCGATGCCCAGTGGCGCCTGAGTGCCGCCGGAGTACCCGGTGAGCTGCGCACTACCGCGCTCCTCGAAGCCGGAACCCCCGATCTCGATACCGTGGAGTACCTGCGTATCCTCACGAAGAATCTTTCCCCGGCCTACCAGCTGGAATTCCTCACCCCGCTTGTCACCGCCCTTATCGATCACCCGCTCCGCAGCTCCGGGGTGGATACCGCCGCCCTGGATCTTGCCCGCCGCCCCGGGAACGATGCCGAGCCCTTACTTCACGTCCCCTCCACCACCTTCAGCGGCGCCCAGGTAGTACGCGACTGGAGCGCCTCCCTGGCCGGCTTAGAAAGCCGGAATGAAGCGGCTCTTGCCGCTGCCCGTATCCCGGATCGCCGCCTGCCCCATATGGCCGAGTTCCTTGACCGGGTCTGGGCTAGCGCCGGGATCCCCACCTCCGAACGGGATTTCCTGGAAACGGCTTTCGCGGATATCCGCCGCGATCATGAGCCGAGTATCGCTTTCGCGGTGGCCGGTTCCGATACCGCGGCCCGTGCCCGTTTCTCCCGGATCGCCGCTGACATTCCCGAACCGCTCTACCTGTGGGATCCGGAAAGCAAAGAGCTGAGCGAGCGCAGCGCCGATCCCACCGCGCCCTTCCAAGCGGCCCGTCGCACTCTTGCCAGCGCCGTCGAAACAATCGCGGTGACCTATATTCTCAATCTTCCGGCCCGTGCCGTTCCGTGGAGCGGGAACCACGGGGTGGTCATTGCCGATGTCGCCACCGCGAATCTCACCGCGATGGTCCGCACCGATTGGGTGGGGGTCACCGGTACGGAAAGCGTGGGCGCGAACGCTAGCGTCCTCAACGAAACGCTCAGTGTTGCGGACCGCGTTATTACCGCGGATACCGCCCAGCGTGATTTTGTGCTCGGGGCTCTGTCCGGGAACTATCGCTTGGATCAGAATACGTACGACGACGATCACTCTCTCACCAGCCTCGTCGCTCAGGAAAACGGCGGTATTGCAGCGGCTCTCGCCGCGCTGCGCTCCCCCATCCACGCCTATGAACGGGTGGAAACCACCCAATTGTACGAGGAGCCCGGCAAGCCCGGTGCCCGCAAGCATCCCCACCTACGCCGCGCGTTGCGCGGCCTGGCCAGCACTCTCAAGGGAGAACGCAAGTGACCTCTGTTTCCGTTATTCTTGTCAATTTCCGCGGGGCGGAGGATACGATTGCCGCCGCGCACTACCTGCGTGAATGTGATTGGCCGGCGCAGGATCTGGAGATCGTCGTCGTCGATAATAATTCCGGGGATGGTTCTTTCGAGCGCCTGCGCGCCGAGCTGCCTGACTGCCAGGTCCTGCAATCGGGTGCCAACCTGGGCTTCACCGGGGGCTGTAATTTTGGGGTGGAGCATTCCCGCGGGGATATCGTAGCTTTCCTCAATAATGATGCCCGGCCCGGTAAGAAGTGGATTCGTGCCGCGGTGGAGGCGATTGCGGCGGACCCGAAGGTGGGCTGCGTGGCCTCCAAGGTGCTCACCTGGGAGGGCGACAGAATCGATTTCGTCGATTCCTCGATGACGTGGTTCGGGATGGGCTACAAGCGCGAGGCAGAGCGTGAAGATACCGGCGCCTGGGATACCCCGAAGAATGTGCTCTTCCCCACCGGGGCCGCGATGTTTGTGCCGCGCCGCGTTTTTGAGGAACTGGGCGGTTTCGATGACCGCTACTTCATGTTCTACGAGGATGCCGATTTCGGCTGGCGCGCCAACCTCGCCGGATACGATGTGCGCTACGTGCCCGAGTCGGTGGCCTACCACCGCCACCACGTCACCATGAAGAAGTTCGGGAATTTCCGGGAAACGTACTTCCTGGAACGCAATGCGCTGGCTTGCCTGTACAAGAATCTCGGCGATGATCTGCTCCGCACTGTTTTCGCTCCCGCCCTTGCTTTCGCCCTGGAGCGCAGCGCGGAACGCAGCGAGGTGGAGGAGCGCCGCGGCCCCGATTCTTACCGCGCAGCTGAGGGCACCATTACGAAAATGGCGGCCACCGCGCCCTACGCGGTCTCGTATTTCCGCGATATTTTGCCTTCCCTCGTGGAATCGCGCCGGGAAATCCAGGCCGGGCGCCAGAAGTCCGATGCGGAGATTATTACCCTCATGCGTAATGCCATGGAGCCGGCCTATCCGCTGCCGCGTTACCTGGACCTCCACGAGGTGCTGGCGCGTTTCTTCGGGATCGCGAAGCGTTTTTCCGGGCAGGCGAAGGTGCTGGTGGTAACCGGTGAACCCATCGGGGAGAAAATGGCCGGGCCGGCCATCCGCGCCTGGGAAATGTGCACTCGCCTGGCACTCGAGCACCCGGTGCGGTTGTGTTCCACGGCCGGCGTGGGAAAGGTCGCACCCCAAGCTTTCGAGATCCACAATGGCGATACCGATACCCTGCGCGCCTGCACCGACTGGGCGGATGTCATTATCTTCCAGGGTTTCCTACTGGAAAGCGCCCCGTGGCTCATGAGCTCGGAAAAGATCATCGTGGCCGATATCTACGATCCCATGCACCTCGAGCAGCTCGAACAGGCCCGCGACCAGGGCCCGGAGGGCCGCGAACGCTCCATTACCGGGGTAACCGGCGTACTCAACCGGCAGCTGGCCCGCGCCGATAAATTCCTGTGTGCCTCGGATAAACAGCGCAACTTCTGGCTCGGGCAACTGGCGAGCATGGGCCGCATCAACCGTAATGTTTTGCCCGACGACGCGGATGTGCGCAGTCTCGTCGATATTGCGCCTTTCGGTCTGGGTGAAGAAGCACCCCGGCAAACCGAACACGCCATCCGCGGGAAGGTTCCCGGTATCGGCATGGATGACAAGGTCATCCTGTGGGGCGGCGGGGTCTACAACTGGTTCGACCCGCTCTCCCTCATCCGCGCGGTCGCCCAGCTTTCCCGCACCCACCCGGATGTGCGGCTCTATTTCTTAGGTATGAAACACCCCAATCCCGGGGTGCCGGCCATGCGAGTGGCCTCCGAAGCGGTGGCGTTGGCCGATGAGCTAGGCCTGATGAATACCCACGTTTTCTTCAACCACGACTGGGTTCCCTACCACGAACGCCAGAACTACCTGCTGGACGCAAACGTGGGGGTCTCCACCCATTTCGAGCACGTGGAAACCCAATTCTCTTTCCGCACCCGTATCCTCGATTACCTATGGGCGGGACTGCCGATCGTGGCGACCAGCGGGGATTCTTTCGGGAATGCCCTCGATAGCGAAGGTATCGGCATTGCGGTGCCCCCGCGCGATGTGGAGGCCCTGGCCGCAGCGCTTGAAACACTGCTATACGACGACGCCGCAGCGGCCCGCGCGCGTGCGAATATTGCCGGTTTCGCCCAGCAATTCCACTGGGATCGGGCGCTCGCCCCGCTGCTGGAGTTCTGCCGGCAGCCGCGCCGGGCCGCTGATCTGGCTTTCCGCACCGGCGACGATGTACCCGGAACGATGCTTGGCTTTATCGACCCGGGTTTCAACCCGGTGCGTGATCTCAAACTCGTGGTGGATTACCTGCGCACCGGCGGCCCGAAGGTGCTGGCCTCCAAGGTGAAGTCCCGGCTGCGCAAGTACATCTAGTACACCGCCCACCTGCGGCAGGTGCACGGATGCCCGCGGACGCTCTTGGCGTTCCGCGGGCATCACCGTACCGGCAGCATTGTGAGCAAGCTGCTACGTTTCCACGACGCGCTGCGGCGCCGCACTACGTTGCCGAGGGAATAATGAGGGCGTAGCCGTACATGCACGCGGTCAGCAGCGCCAGGCCCCAGGCCACGGAGTGGCGCAGCTTGATCCAGGCCGCCGCCGCGCAGAAGAGCGGGATAAGGACCATCCCGTAGCGGTGCTGCATAAGGGTGAGGGAGCCAGAAAGGATATTGAAACCGAGCACCACCCCCGGAGCGATACCAAGGAAGGAAACCGCGGCTGCCTGGCTAAAACGCTGTTCCAGGGTGGAGTGACGTTCCAGGATCCACGCCACGCACACGATGGCGGTAATTCCCAGCCAGAGCGCCAGGCTCGCGAAAGGAGATTTCGGGTATTGCTGGGCCGTCCCACCAATACCAGCGAAAATAATTTGAAGCGCATCATCGGTCATATAGGGAAGCTGACGCACATCGAGCACCCCGGTAGGATCCACCACAATATCCGGGCGCGCCACCGTAATGAAAGGGCGAATAACTAGCCAGGCCCCACCGGCCACCGCGGAAACCGACCCGAGAGCACCAATTTCCCACCAGCGTGGCAAGCTAGCAGGATCAGCAGCAGCCTTCTTCCCCCAACCGTGCCCGGGCCGTATCCGGTACCACACCAGGAAGATCAGGACAGCCACCACCGCGAAAATATTTTGCATTTTCACCACGCAGGCCACCGCGGCAATAAGGAGCAGCCAACCGAGAGACCATTGCCGGCGCGCGTAGAAAATACTTCCGAAAATAATGAGGGTGCCCACCAGGAGATTGAGCGCATCCGGGGTGATATAGCAATTCGTGGTTCGGAAAGTCGGCATCGAGGTGATGAGGAGCGGTACCGTAAGTGCCATCGCCCAGGTGGCACCAATACGGCGCATCCCCCAGGCAAGGACCGTCATCCCCAGCACCAACCAGAGCACGCTGGTGAGGCGAGCGCTGCCCAGCAAGCCCATCCCGAGCATCATAAACGGCTTAGCCAGCCACGCGGTCAGGAAGTAGTAGACCGGGGAATGCACCCCGGCGGTGGTGTAGCCGGCGAAGGGGAGCTTATCCTCGGGGAAATCTCCCCCGCACACCCCGATGGTTGCCGAGCTGACCGGGTTGGAACCGAAACCGAGGCAGGCCAGCACCTCACGGGCATAGGAATCCGTGGTCATCCCATCGCGTACTACAATCCCGCGCCCGGCTTTATCCACCGCGTCGAGGTAGACGTATTCATCGAAAGGAGAAAGGTGTGGATTGGTGGTGATGAAATGAAGATTGAGTGCCCCTCCCAGAATCCCGAAGAACACCAGGACGGCTAACCACACCACCCAGGGGCGCCCGGCGCTGATTCTGCGCAGCCGCGATACCAGAGCCGCCCGATGCTTAGAGTGCTGAGAAGACGAATCGGCCTGGGGCGTCCGAACATCTACGTGCGTGGCTGCAACCATGAATTTCCTTGAGATGGACAACGTTTCACTTGCCGCGTTATCTTATCGCGAAGTACCACCCCTCATATAGGGCACACAGCACGAGCGCTCGTTCAAGCCCGGGCTTAAATGGCCTAAAATCAAAGAATGACTTCTGAGCAAGACAGGCCCCCACGTCTCGTCGTCCTCATTCCGGCGTGGAATGAAGAAGAGGCGCTGCCGGCGGTTCTCACCGAATTACGCCAGGCAGCTCCGCACGCATCCCTCGTGGTCATCAACGATTGTTCCCGGGATGCTACCGCGCAGGTGGCCGCGGCCGGTGGCGCAACTGTCCTCAATTTGCCCATTAACCTCGGGGTGGGCGGGGCCATGCGCACTGGCTACCTGTATGCCTGGCGCCACGGTTTTGACCGTGCCGTGCAGGTAGATGCCGATGGCCAGCACCGCCCCGAAGATATCGCCCGCCTCCTCGAACAGATGGATACCACCGGTGCCGATATCGTTATCGGGGCGCGTTTTGCAGAACGTGGCTCCTATCGGGTGCGCGGACCACGCGCCTGGGCCATGCGATTCCTCTCCAAGGTGCTCTCCCGCGTGCACCACACCCGGCTTACAGATACCACCTCCGGCTTCAAGCTCACGAACCGGAAAGCCATCGGGGTACTCGCCGACGAACTCCCGGCCGAATACCTGGGCGATACCATCGAAGCGCTTATTATCGCCAGCAAAGCTGGGCTGCGTGTCACCCAGGTGGGAGTGGAGATGCGCGAGCGGCAGGGCGGCACTCCCTCCCATAACCCACTCAAGGCCGCACGCCTGCTGCTGCGCGGTATTATCGCCATGGCGGTAGCCTCTACCCGCCCCGCCCAAAAAGATCTTGACGGAACCGAAGGAAGGCAATAACGTGCTCTACCGCCTCTTGCCGATCGCCGCGAGCATCATCTTCCTCGTCTACCTGTTTATCTTGCTGCGTTCCCGGCGGATGAAACAAACCTACGTGTATATCTGGTTCCTTATTGGCATCGGCCTGCTCGTGATTTCGATCTGGCCCCAGGTTGTTTTCCTCGTTTCCCAAGCCCTCGGTTTCAAACGCGCCTCCAATATGATTCTGGTGATCGCGTGCGTCGTGCTGCTCATGGTGACGATCCAGCTCTCTACCGCCGTCTCCCGGTTAGAAGAAGACCGGCGGCGTTTGGCTGAAGAAATAGCTTTGCTACGCGCGGAACGCGCGGCGCCCCCAGCCGAGGCGTAAACTTCATGTGCATCAAATAAAGGAAGGACTTCCATGCGCATTCTTGTCACCGGTGGTGCCGGTTTTATTGGGGCGGCGATGTCAACGTACCTCGCCGACCATCACGAGCAGGTTATCGCTTTCGATAATCTGCATCCGCAGATCCACCCGGATCATCAGCCCACGGCCGGCTTCGATAAGCGCGTGGAGCTCTACGAGGCCGATGTGACCGATCCGGCCGCCTGGGATGCCCTGCTGGAGCGCTTCACCCCGGATGTTGTTGTCCATCTGGCGGCAGAAACCGGGACCGGGCAGTCCCTGACCGAATCCACCCGGCACGCCTCCGTGAACGTGGTGGGCACCACCACGATGCTTGATGCGTTCGCGCGCCACCAGGTTATCCCGCAGCGCATTGTTCTTGCCTCCTCGCGCGCGGTCTACGGCGAAGGTGCCTGGCGGCACACGTCCGGGGAGCACGCCGGTGAGCTGTTCTACCCCGGTTCACGTACCGTGGCCATGTTTGAACAAGAAGAATGGGATTTCCCGGAGGCCGAGCCGGTGGCCATGAATGCCGCCCTGGTGGAGCCCCATCCTTCCTCGGTGTATGCGGTTACCAAGATTGCCCAGGAACAGCTCCTGCGCATGTGGGGCGATGCTTTCGGCTGTGAGATCGGGATTGTGCGCCTGCAAAACGTGTACGGCCCGGGCCAAACGCCCTCCAATCCCTACACCGGAATCATGTCCCTCTTCTGCCGGGTTGCCTACAATAAACAGCAAATTTCCGTGTATGAAGACGGCCTTATCCGCCGCGATTTCATCATTATTGATGATGTGGCCCGCGCCCTCATTAAGATGATTGAAATTGAGAAATGCCCGGGTGTTTCCGTAGATATCGGAGCGGGCCACTACACCACTATCCTCGAAGCCGCCCAGATTATCGCGAAGATTTACGGGGCTCCCGAACCGAAGATCACCGGCCAGTGGCGCCACGGCGACGTACGCCACGCCTGGGCAGATCCGGAGCCAGCCCGCGAGCTCCTCGGATTCGAGGCCGAAGTGGACGTGGAGGAAGGCTTCACGCGCCTTGCTTCCTGGATTAACACCCAGACCCAGTATCTCTAAACCCGATAACCGCAGCGCGGCGTGCGGCGACGACCCGGCAACTGCGGCGTCGTCGCTCCGCCGCGATGGGACCACGCGAAGGAACGTATGCGCACATGGCTTGACCCCCGCAATAACTCGCTGAATCTGATTCGGCTGGTCTTTGCGCTGATGGTACTTTTCCACCACGTGGGGCCGGTAACCCAGCTCGTCGGGGAGTTCGAGATCACACCCGGTGAATCTGTGGGCGCCTGGGCTGTTTTCGGTTTCTTTATGATTTCCGGGTATCTCATTACCGCTGCGCGCCTGCGTTCGGATGTGGGGCGCTACCTCAAGAACCGCGTGGTCCGGATTTTCCCGGCTTTTCTGTTTATCAATGTGGTGACAGCTTTCCTCCTCGCGCCGTTTGTCTATCTGCTCGATCATGGCACCCTGGACGGCTACCTCACCACCGGCCCCACTCCCATCAGCTATATCCTGGGCAATTTCTTCCTCTACATGAACCAGTGGGGCATCGCGGATACCCTCCACAATGTTCCCTATCCCATCGCCTGGAACGGCTCGCTGTGGTCGCTCTACTACGAGTTCGTGTGCTACCTCATCGTGGGCGCGCTGCTCACCATCCCCTTCTTCAAGCGGCATATCTGGCCCACGGCCGTGATTTTCCTGGGCACCTGCGCACTGCGGGTCTTCCTCCCCACTGCCACCGTGTACCTGGGCACGATGAACGGCACCCTCGACCAGCTCTCGCGCTTGCTACCGTTCTTCTTCGGTGGCTCCCTGCTCTTCCTGGCCAAAGACCGCCTCAGCCTCACCACCTGGGGTGCGCTGGGTGCAACGGTTGCGGCCGTGGCGATCATGGTGGTGGCCCCGCATTCCGGGCCGCAGATTTCCGCGCCGCTGCTCACCTACCTGCTGCTGTGGATCGGGCAGACACTCCCCTCCCCGCGGCTCTTCCAAGTCCACGATTTCAGCTACGGCATCTACATTTGGGGATTCCCACTCACCCAGCTACTCACCCGCCTCGGGCTGGCAGCCGCAGCCCCCTACCTCGTTTTCTGCGCGGTTCTTTTCGTGCTCACCGCCCTGGGCGCGGCATTCTCCTGGTTCCTGGTGGAACGGCCGGCCATGCGGGCTTCGCGCGGCAAAAAGAATCCCTTCGGGGAGTTGCGCGCGCCGGCGCGCTAGTGGGCGCGAATACGCGCGCTGCGGGGCGTGCGTCGTCGTACCAAGAACGACGACGCCGGGCCTACTTGCCTACCAGGTGCCGCAGCAGGGTACGTACCCCGGTAGCGCTGCGTTCCTTGAGGGCCCGCGGCAGCAAAGTGGCGGCGTAAAGGCGCGAGGTGGCGTGCAGCTGGGCCGCCCGCTGGGCCTTCGTCCAGCCGCGCTTTTTCATGTCCGCGGCCGCGAGCGCAAAATAGCGCCGTTCCCCGGCGAAGCGGGTACCGTCCAGAAGCTTGGAGGCGGAGGCGGAAGAATCGTGGCGGCGGTATCGGAAGCACACCGTCGGCTCTACCAGCAGGGAGGCGCCGGCAGCCAGCATATCGACAACGATGGCGAGATCCTGGATGAGGGGGAAGCCGGGGCGGAAGGGAGTGGCGCGAATAGTCTCGGTACGGAAAACGAGCGAGGGCCAATAGAGCCAGTCCCCGGTGAGGAGTACCGCGGCCGCACCTTCCCCGGAAATAACGTTACCCATACGTGTGGAGCGCTTGCGCAGGGAGGTTTTGATACGGTCCCCGAGGGGCGAAATAACGGTGCCCTGCGCGTCAATGGGGCGCACCCCGGGCTGAATAATATCGATGGTGGGATGGGCGGCAATAGCGGCCTGGATGGTGGACACAAAATTCGGTTCCATCATGTCATCGCAGCCCATGAACATCATGTATTCCGCGGTGGCGAGCTTCAGGCAGGTCTCGTAGTTTTCGGTAATGCCCCGGTTCGTTTCGTTACGAATATAGGTGACGCGCTCATCATGTAGCTTGGCAAAATACTCCGGCACGCTCTCATCGGGATAGCAATCATCCACCACGGTGAGCTTCCACTCATCACTATCCTGGGCCAGGACCGATTCCACTGTTTGGAAGAGGTAGTCCGGGTTCCCCCAGAAGGGCAGCATGATATCGAGGCGCATCGGGCATGATCCTTTCTATGGCGAAGCCGCTTTCTGTTTCGCCGCCATCTGTACTAGCGCCTATTATGGCACGGGCGCACCCTATACTTAAGAAATCCTGCGAAGAGAAAGGCCATCCGTGATGTCCACCGCCGCTGGCCAGAACTCAGAAACTGCCGGGGCTGCCCTGCCGGTTGCCCTCGGCGGTGCTTCCGGAGCACTCTCCGGTTTCTTTATTACGGTGGTGAGTGCGCGTTCGCTCTCCCCTACCGATAACACCCTATTTTTGACGTTCTGGGCTGCCCTGTTCGCCATTATTGCGATTGTGGCGGGTCTCCAAAATGAGGTGACACGGGCGGTGCGCCGGGACCGGGTTGAGAGCTGTGAACGTGCCGAAAATCGTGACCGCGTAGAAAGCCGCACGGGCGTGGATTCCACGGCCGCAGCTTCGTGCTACCGCACCTCGCCGGTTCTTATCTGCGCGGGGGTAGGTGTATGTGCCGCACTCCTGGTGCTCGTCGTGACTCCGCTGTGGCTGCGGGTATTTCACGGGTTTTCCGGGCGCGCGCTCCTTATCGCTTTTATTGCACTAGGGGTAGTCCTCAATAGCGTGCATTTAGGGCTCCTCGGAGTTTTCGCGGGGCGCGGGAAGTGGAAAATTTTCGGTACTCTCACCTCGCTGGAGCCGGCCCTGCGTTTCCTCTTTATTGCGGTAGCCGGATATCTCAGTCTCACCCTCCACTTCTACGCCCTCGCCTGCGTGCTGGCCTGCGGTACCTGGTTGCTGCTCAGCGCTGCGCCGGGCGTGCGAGCTTTGGCACGCACCCGCATTAATATCGCGCCGCGGGGCTTGGTGCGCCGCCTCCTACTGGCCATGATCGCCACCGGGGCAAGCGCGCTCCTCATTAACGGTTTTCCGCTCCTTATGAGCCTGACCACCGAACCTGCGGTGTTCTCTCAGGCCGCTCCGCTGATCCAAGCGGTCTCCGTGACCCGCGCGCCCCTCATGCTTCCCCTCGTAGCTTTCCAGTCCATGGTGATCACGGTTTTCGTCCAGCACCCCGAGCGCACTCGCGGCTATTTACTGCGCCTGGCCTTTATTGTGGGAGGAATTGGCGGGATTGGTGCCCTGGCCGCTGCCGCGTGCGGCCCATGGCTCATGGCGGTTATCTTCGGGCCGGCTTATGCAAATACTCCCCTTACTTTGGGATTACTGGTTCTTGCCGCAGCCTGCCTGGCTCTTCTTACCTTGACCGGAGCGGTGGCACTAGCCGCCGATCACCACCGCCTCAATATTCTGGGATGGTGCGCGGCCCTGCTGGTCTCCGTCGCCCTGATGCTCCTCCCGCTCTCCCTGGAAACACGCACAGTTGCCTCCCTGGTGGTGGGCCCGCTGCTAGGGAGCATCTGCCATATCCTCGGCCTGGTACATCACACTCGATAACACCGTATCGCACCCGATAGCGCCCGAGATACGTGGGGACCTTCGGGGCCGTGGGGGATGCACCGGGACTGCGCGCGGGTACCATGGAGACTACGTGAGCTGACCTAGGAGGAATCATGGCACGGGTATCCGTTATCACTCCCGCCTACCGCGGTGAGGACACTATTCGGCGCGCGGTTGTATCGGTCCTGGGCCAAACCATGCCCGATGTGGAGCTCATCGTTGTGGATGATCACTCCCCCGATAACACTGCCGGCGTGCTGCGCGACCTGGAAAAAGAACTTGCCGATGCCCGTCTCACCGTGATCTACCACGAGAACAATACCGGGGTATCCGGGGCCCGGAATTCCGCCCTTGAGCGCGCGTCCGGGGACTATATCGCTTTCCTTGACGGGGACGATTACTGGGAACCCACCTATCTGGAACGGATGCTGCATGAAGTGGAGAACGCGCCCGGTACCGATGTGGTGTGCTGCGGACGCACCATCCACCTCTCCAATGGCCAGACGCGCACCGAACACTCCCGTTTCCTCGGCACCCTGGCAGGCCCGGATGCGGTACGTGCCTTCCTCACCGATAACCTCACCCCGTTCCTCTGGGATAAACTTTTCGCCGCCGCCACGTTCCAGAACTTGCGTTTCCCGGAGCATATTCACCGCGGGGAGGATCAGGTTGTTGCCGCGATAGCGCTTTCCCGGGCCCGGCAGGTCACCTCGATTCCCGATGCCCTGGCCAATTACGTGGTGGGCACCCAATCCCTCACCTGGGGTCGCGTTCCCGATCCGCAGGAATATGAGGATGCCGCACGTTTCCTTGCCGAACAGCTCGGGCCGGAATGGATGGCAGAACCGGAGAATCTTTCCGCTTTTTTGGTGTACCGCACCCTCGCCATGATGATTTTGGCGCAATCGGCCATGCGTTCGGAGAAGGACACCGCGGATATTGTGCGCGCGGCACGGCATGCTATTAGCTTGCCCATGCTGCGCGCTACCGCGCAGGCCCGCCCGCAGCTGGCAGCCGGAGCCGCCCTGCTGCGCACCTGCCCGGCGCTCTACCGCAAGATCTACCTGCGCTACGTGCGCAGCACCTACGCCATCGCGGATTAGGAACGGATGAAAAGCGGTTTGCAACGGACTAGCAGCGGCGCTTAGAAAGCCCAGCGCCACCCCGATCCCGGCACTCCCCAGGGGTTGTAGACCAGGTAGCCGTGCTCCAAGGAGGTTTCCAGGACCACCTTACCGGCCGCGCTTTCCCCCGGGTTGATAAAGGGGGTGACCCGCTCCGCGGTGGAATAACACCCGTAAGATGGCACCGTGTGGCTATCTTCCTGGATATTTCCCTCCAAGTCCGTGAGATAAAAAGCATCCCGATCCAGGGTGAGGAAGGGAGCATCCGGGTCGTAGGCGTCATAATCAGCTGCCATCTGCGCGCTGAGATCAACCACGAGGAACGTGCCGTTCTTGGGAGTGAAAACAGCTGGCTCCGCGATGCGCGAGGGGCACTCCTGTGCCCGGGTAATATCCGTGACTGTCAGAGTGAATGCCGCCCGAGTGGCGCCGTCGACCGAAAGACCTACCGGCACTCCAAGCTCAGCTTCCACATCCCCGCTGGGCGCAACCGTAACCGGGCGGCCGCCTTCCGAACCGGCCGTGACCGCGGCACGTTCCTGCATGGTCCCGGTGCCGTTCCCGCTGGCTGCTCCGCCGCCGGGAGCCGCGCTCGCCACCGGAATCGGGGTGACCGGATCTGGATCACCCACCGCGGTGCTCGCGCAGCCACCTAGTGCCATAATCCCGGCTAGGCTCAGCCCCGCGAGTACGCTTCCCACGGTCCACCGACTCACGCGG
>NZ_JBHNSQ010000023.1:0-762 GCF_059085665.1 Actinotignum sp. usb-actsch-213 | reverse complement strand
TTCACGTGCTTGGATTCACTATCCCGGCGCACCACGAAAGGCGAACCGTTTTCCATCCACGGATCGGGTTCTTCCTTCTGGAAACCATCCACGAAGCTCTGCTTGAACAGGCCGTAGCGGTAGAGGATCCCGTAGCCGACCACGGGGAAATTCAGGGTAGCGCACGAATCCATGAAACAGGCGGCCAAGCGCCCCAGGCCACCGTTACCGAGCGCGGCATCGGGTTCTTCATCGAGCACATCGGTGAGGTTGAGGCCGTAATCTTCCAGGGCCTTGCGGGCATCGTCCACCAGGCCAAGGTTGACGAGATTATTCAGGAGTGCGCGCCCCATGAGGAATTCCGCGGAGAAGTAGCTGGCGCGCTGACCCTCCCGGTATTTCTTAGTGGTAGCTTCCCAGTTATCGGCCAGCCGGCTCATGGTGAGCTCGGACAGCCCCTCCCAGTAATCGCGCAGGGAGGATCCGGAGGTCGAGACACCGGATACCGAACGGGTAAAAGCCCCGAGTGGTTGAGTCAGTTCAGACATTTTGCTCCTCGAAAATATTCGGGCACGTGCCTCCTCTACCTTAGCTGAGAAACTTTCTGAAAATGTGCAAAGATGCCCGCGGCGGGCTGTGGCGGTTATTATTGTGTAGTAAAGCGGGACGTTAGCCCGGGGCTGAGGCTCAACGGGGCGCGGCCATACGGCGGTCGCCCGGTGACCTACGGTCGGCAGCCGGCTGTCCAATGGCGGCGGCACGGTAGCCGCACAGCGGCACGGG
>NZ_JBHNSQ010000022.1:0-485 GCF_059085665.1 Actinotignum sp. usb-actsch-213 | reverse complement strand
GCGATCCCGAGGATCACACTCTTTTTTACACTATTGAGAAAGAAATTCGCAATATGTTTCTAAATATCTACACGTATGAACTTATTGATAGCGCGCGGGCAGTACCGGAAAACTTCGGGTGAATGCCCGACTGCTTGCCTCTATACTGCCGAATGCCGCGTCACACTCCCAGACAGCGCCACTCGCCGGTGAAAAACTGAACAAGCTGACCATAAAAGATACCCCAGTAGTGCTCGTTCCGATGTCTGGCATTGGTGTCTCCCCAGACCATCCGAGAACTCCGTGCACTATTGGTCATACGGATAAAAATTCCGTTTAGAATCCAGGATCTATTGATTCGACTCAAATGCGTAGGTATTCTCTCTTACGACAGGACTCCCCGCACCTCTCACTGAAGTGTCCCAGGGGAGACGTTTTTTATCTGGGAGTTACGGTCTATAGGCCGAACCGGAACATCTGGGTCTCCCCGCAGCTTGGGTGAACTG
>NZ_JBHNSQ010000021.1:0-2604 GCF_059085665.1 Actinotignum sp. usb-actsch-213 | reverse complement strand
GCGGCTCCGGGCCGCGAGTAGCTCAACGCGAGCGCGACCGGAGGCAACCGAATGCAGCCGCAGGCACAAGTGTGGGGGCACCTCAATTGAGATGCCCCCACACTTTTTTGCTAGTGCGTTAGCGGGCTAGCTTGCCAGCTGACGAGCGCACGGCGCCTTATGCTTTCTTGCGGCGAGTCGCCACAAGGGCGGCACCGGCCAGCAGGAATGCGCTACCGAGGGCGAAGGGCAGGGCCGCTTCGCTACCGGTATGGGCGAGGGAACGGCCAGGTTTCGTGACCTTGGCGGGCTGCTTGGTCACCTTGCCAGGCTTCTTGGCTTCCCCGGCCTGGCCGGGTTCGCCGATCTTGGCGGGATCGGTCACTGTGCCGGGCTGACTCGGGGTGCCAGGCTGGGCAGCCTTGGCCTTGACCGTGAGGGTCGCAGTCTTGGTAACCTTCGCGCCCTTGTCATTGGTTACGGTGAAGCTCAGGGTGTACGTACCCGGCTTGTTAGCGTCGTACACATTGCCAGGGTTGGCAACGACCTCTCCACTGGCGGAAATAACCATGTCCTTCGGGTCGAAGGGGTCCCCCACGGTGATTTCCACATTCTTGAGAGTGAGGGTGGGAACCTCCTCGATGGTCACCCACCGGCCCACGACCGTGAGGGTCGCAGTCTTCGTGGTCGTCACGCCTTGCGCGTTCGTCACCGAGAAGCTCAGTTCGTACGTGCCCGGAGTGGCGGTATCGAAGGTGTTCGAGGGGCTCGCAACAACGTTGCCGTTCGAAGCGACGATCATATCCTTGGGATCGAAGGGGTCACCTACGATGATCTTCACGTCCTTCAACTCCAAAGTCGGAGCCGGAACCAGCTCAACGAGCGGCTGCTTAACCGTGAGGGTCGCCGTCTTCGTCGTCGTAATACCTTGCTCATTCGTCACCGAGAAAGTGAGCGTGTACGTACCCGGAGTATTCGGGTCATACACGTTATCCGGGCTGGGCACCACGGTCCCGTTCGAAGAAACAATCATGTCCTTCGGATCGAACGGATCGCCGGCCTTGATCTCCACGTTCTTCACCACGAGCTGCGGGGCCGGAATAATCGCGGTCCACCGCTGCACGACCGTGAGCGTCGCGGTCTTCGTCACCTTCGCACCCTGCTCATTGGTCACCGTGAAGCTCAAGGGGTACTTACCCGGCTTGTTCACGTCATACACGTTATCCGGGCGGGGCACGGCCTCACCACCGGCGGTGGAGACAACCATGTCCTGCGGAGTGAAGGGGTCACCCACGATAATCTTCACGTCCTTCAGCTCCAAAGTCGGAGCCGGAACCAGCTCAACGAGCGGCTGCTTAACCGTGAGGGTTGCCGTCTTGGTGACCTTGGCGCCCTGTTCGTTGGTGACCGTGAAGGTCAGGGTGTAGGTGCCCGGAGTATTCGGATCGTACACGTTATCCGGGCTGGGCACGGCCTCACCACCGGCGGTGGAGACAACCATGTCTTGCGGAGTGAAGGGATCACCGGCCTTGATCTCCACATCCTTCAGCTCCAGCGTGGGAGCGGGAACGAGCGGGGTCCAGCGCTTCTTGACGATGAGGTTGGCGGTCTTCGTGACCGTACCGCCGTGCTCATCGGTCGCGGTGAATTCGATCGGGTAGGTGCCGTAGGTGGTGGCGTCATAATTGCCCGTGTGGGTCACCGAGCCGCCCGATGCCGGATCGGTAAGGTCACGGTTCTTGTAGTCCTTCGCGGACACAATCATGCTTTGCGGATCGAAGGGATCATTTTCCCAGATCTCGATGTTCTTCACCTCGAGCGTGGGCAGCTTCGCCCACTCGGCGGTCAGGCGGACGATGCCGCCGCGACGTTTCCCGACGACCTGATTGCCGTCGATTTCATCGAACTGGTAGGGGTTCTCCGCCGTGAAATACTTCGTTTCACTACCCGTGGCAGGATCGCCGATGAGGGAACTGCTTCCGGACCACCCGATAAAGGTGTAGCCCTCACGCGTGGGATCGGCTGGCTTTTGCACGGTACCGTGCGGGGTAATGAACATTTGGTGATAGGACCCGGGGCGCTGCGCCAGATGGTCGGTCGGAATCTCACCCGACCAAGTACCGCCATTGAGGTGGTACGTAGCGTAATTAAAGAACGTGACGTTGGTCCCCAGGTAGATCCGCCCCGTCGGGGTGTAGTCCTTCAACGTATACGTGACAACGGCATCCTTACCGATGCCGGTCACGCTTTCCGTCAAGTCCGAGCCGAGCTCGAAGGCACCGCTGGTTCCGATAAGAACGCGGGTCGGTTTCATGACGATTTCACCGCTGAGCTTCCACCCCGCGGGGTACGTGGTGGAACGGTAGCTACGTGCCGGATCGGTCGGGAAAACGACCTTTTCGGCGGGGTTCTCCGGATTGTATGCAGCGATGTCAAACTTCTGCACGCTATCCCAGGAAATATTGTAACTAAATTCGTACGTTGCCTGTGGCGCTGCCTCGGCACGTAACGGATGCCCCACGACCACCATTGCCACGGCGGCGATGATCGCGAGGAACCGTGATACGGTTCGCGTGAGCATTTTATCAATCCTTATCTAGGTAGATGAGATACCTAAACTAAGTG
>NZ_JBHNSQ010000020.1:0-258 GCF_059085665.1 Actinotignum sp. usb-actsch-213 | reverse complement strand
TTGGTGGATGCCTTGGTGCGTATGGGCCGAAGAAGGACGTTGTAGCCTGCGATATGCCTCGGGGAATTGGCTAGCGAGTGGTGATCCGAGGGTGTCCGAATGGGGGAACCTAGCCTGGGTTATGCCGGGTTGCTGCCAGCTGAATTGATAGGTTGGTGGTGGGAACGTGGGGAAGTGAAACATCTTAGTACCTGCTGGAAAAGATATTTTGTGAGTAGTGGCGAGCGAAAGCGAAGGAGCCTAAACCTTGTGTGTGTG
>NZ_JBHNSQ010000019.1:0-60007 GCF_059085665.1 Actinotignum sp. usb-actsch-213 | reverse complement strand
CAGGGAGTCCATTGACTTTTTGGACAAGGAGTCCAGTCACTTCCTTGACAACATGTCTACCCACTTTTTGGACAAAGCTGCCCGTGTCGACACGCAGTGTCAAGCGCACGTTAAATCTGCACGATTAGCGTAAGGAAGGCCGCATAGCCTTCTGGCCCCGCAGGCGAGCTTGCCAGCCCGAGCAAGGCTCCAGTCACGCGATCCGGCGCGCACCCTCCAAGCGTGCTATATGGCTATGAGTGCTACGACGCTACGTTGAGGGGCCTCGGATGCGATTCCCCGCCGATACTTTTCGTCAAACGCCGCTACGCGGACTTGGGAATGGTGGAGGGTTGTGAGTACGCCCCGCCCAGCACGGGCCAATTCGGGTAGACGGGGCCGGCTAGAAATTGTCAAACAAGGGCATGGATTCCCTGTCCAAAAAGTAGCGAGAGTCCGTGTCAAAGAAGTATATGGACATAACAGAATTAGGATTCCATTCGGAGGAAGCCGATGTTTGAGTATTTTCAGCTCCTCCAGAGCCTTCGCCTGCGCAGCCACTAATCGGGATCAGCGCAGCTACTACTAAACAAACAAAAATTCTCTTCATCGAGCTTCCCCCACTAAATCGAGTGGGTGGCGAAGGGATCTCCCACGCCACCCACTACAACACTAAGAATTACTTACCAGTCAATTGGGGTGCAAGTAGCGTGGGTAGGCGCACGAAGTAGCTCCGGGGCCGAAGCCCTCCAATTACCATTGAAATAACGTGAAACGACGCTAGCACTCAAACTGTCACTCTTGTAATAAAGCGTCTCGCCACGAACCGCAATCGTCATCCATTCGTATGTCTGTTGTTCCGCATACACACCGACATGAGCCTGGTTGAAGTTGCACTTTTTGTAGCCACCCACCTGGATAGCACTGGCTGATGGCATAAACGCCACGATTGATAGCAGTGTTGCCGCGAATGCAGCACCTACTTTTCGGATAGTCTTCATGATCTGCCTCCTATTCTCCGTCGAACGGTTGGGACTTCTGACCCTTGACGACACTCGGATAAGCGCCGTTAAAGCTAAGCTAAAAGACGTCGTGACGATCTGTCAATACTTTGACACCACTAAATGTCGGCAACCAAATGGCGCGCACCGGCATCGCAGATAACGGCGCATCTGTCGCAATATCTCGCTCAACGGCGTTGCCGCTACCACGCTTCACGGAAACAGAACGTCCGGGGTGTGCCACGTCGGCACACCCCGGACGTAGATAGGGCAATTTAGTTATTAGGATTCAGTGCTGAGTCGCAGGGCATAACTACGGCCCAAAGTCCCACCACTGGCCGTGGTATTTTCCTGGGTATCCACCCGGATGGTATCCCCGTCATGAGCGTCACCGGCGAGGATCATGCGAGCCAGCTGGTCACCGATTTCCCGCTGGATGAGCCGGCGTAGCGGGCGGGCCCCGTAGGCCGGATCGTATCCGTCCATCGTCAGGTAATCGCGCGCCGCCGGGCTCACATCCAGGTGCATACGCCGCTCACCCAGCCGCTGCTCCAGCTGCGTGATTTGCAGATCCACAATCTTGCCGATTTCCTCCATGCTCAACGGATGGAAAACAATCACGTCATCCAAGCGGTTGAGGAACTCCGGCTTGAAGTGCGCCCGCACCGCAGCCATGACCGTGTCATATTGGGCCGCCGCATCCATAGTGGGATCAGCCAAAGCCTGCGAACCCAAATTCGAGGTCAGAATGAGGAGGGTATTGCGGAAGTCCACGGTGCGGCCCTGGCCGTCCGTGAGGCGCCCGTCGTCCAAAACCTGGAGCAGAATATCAAACACATCCGGGTGGGCCTTTTCCACTTCATCAAGCAGAATCACCGAGTAAGGCCGCCGCCGCACCGCTTCGGTGAGCTGGCCACCTTCCTCATAACCCACGTATCCCGGAGGCGCACCGACCAGCCGCGAAACAGAGTGCTTTTCGGCGTACTCCGACATATCGATACGCACCATGGCGCGCTCGTCGTCGAACATAAAGTCCGCCAGCGACTTCGCCAATTCCGTTTTGCCCACACCCGTAGGCCCGAGGAAGAGGAAGGAACCATCGGGCCGGTTCGGATCCTGCACCCCGGCACGCGAACGGCGCACCGCATCAGAAACCGCCCGCACCGCATCCTGCTGGCCAATAAGGCGATGCCCGATTTCCTCTTCCATATGGAGGAGTTTCTCCGTTTCACCCTGCATGAGCTTGCCCACCGGCACGCCCGTCCAGGCCGCCACCACTTCGGCAACTTCCTCAGAATCCACCCGCTCGGCAATCATCGGCTCATGATCGCGAGCCTGGCCATCCGCTTCGGCCGCTTCCGCCGCCGCGATCTGGCGCTCCACATCCGGAATATCGCCATTTTGGAGCCGCCCAGCATCCTCGTACCGGCCCTCGCGGACCGCTAACTCAAATTCGGTGCGCAGCTCATCAAGCTTGACACGCAAATCACCCACCCGGTTACGCCCGGCCTTCTCATTTTCCCACCGAGCGGTCAGGGCAGCTAACTCTTCTTTGCGATCCGCCAATTCCCCGCGGATGGTTTCTAGGCGGTCGGCGGTAGCTGCGTCGTCGTCCTGAGTTTCAGAAAGATAGGACTCCTCCATGGTGAGGCGATCCACCTGGCGCTGCAAAACATCGATTTCCTCCGGGGAAGAATCCAATTCCATGCGCAGGCGGGAAGCTGCTTCGTCAATAAGATCAATGGCCTTATCGGGAAGCTGACGGCCGGTAATATAGCGATTCGAGAGCTGCGCCGCGGCAACAAGAGCACCGTCCGTAATTGTTACTTTATGGTGCGCTTCGTATTTCGGGGCGATGCCACGCAAAATTGTGATGGTATCTTCCACCGAGGGCTCGCCCACGAAAATCTGCTGGAAACGGCGCTCCAAAGCAGGATCCTTCTCAATATTTTCGCGGTACTCATCCAGGGTGGTAGCACCAATGAGCCGCAATTCCCCGCGCGCAAGCATCGGCTTGAGCATATTTCCGGCATCCATAGCACCTTCGGAACCGCCACCGGCCCCCACGATAGTGTGGATCTCATCAATGAAGGTGACGATTTCACCCGCGGCCTCCCGAATCTCATTTAGGACAGCCTTGAAGCGTTCCTCGAATTCACCGCGGTATTTTGCACCGGCAACCATGGAGGCAACATCCAGCTGAATGAGCCGCTTGCCGCGCAAAGATTCCGGCACATCGCCATTGACCATGCGCTGCGCCAACCCCTCCACAACAGCGGTTTTCCCAACGCCCGGTTCCCCGATAAGCACCGGATTATTCTTGGTACGCCGAGAAAGAACCTGGATCACGCGGCGAATTTCGCTATCGCGGCCGATCACCGGATCCATTTTCCCTTCCCGGGCCATCGCGGTGAGATCCTGACCGTATTTCTCCAACGCCTGGAAAGTACCTTCCGGATCCGCGCTATCCACCTTCGAGGTGCGTACGCGCGGCAGGGTAGCCCGCAGCGCCTCATGCGAGGCGCCGGCATTCCGGAGGATCTCCCCCGCCTGGGACTGCGAAGCCGCAATCGCCATGAGGAGATGCTCGGTAGAAATATAGGCATCGCCCAGGCTGGTTGCTTCCTTACCGGCTTCCGAAATCACCCGCGAGAGCGGGCGCGACGCCCCGGGATTTTGCACCGAATCCCCCGCCGAACGCGGCAGCGAAGCCAACGCCCCGGATACCCGCTCCGCGATCTCCACGCGATTAGCCCCCACCGCTTCGAGCAGAGCAAGGGCAATTCCACCTTCCTGGGCGAGCAAAGCGCTCAAGAGATCCACCGGCTCTACCTGGGGATTACCCGCATCCGTCGCCGTGCGGATGGCCTGCGCCAAAGCTTCCTGCGACTTCGTTGTTAGTTTATCCATGACAACTCCTTACATCGGCGGCGGCTACCTGTTCACCACTTCGCCGATCCACCCGTATCAACGCAAGCTTTCTTGAGTCTATTCCACTCAAGTTAGAAGATGTGCTAATTGCGTTGTTCTCCTTACCCCTGCAAGCGACGCGCCCGAACCCGCCCGCCTATACTGGATGAATTGCATACCGAATGGAGGAGGAGGAGCGGTGCCGGAAGGTCACGCTATTCATCGTCACGGACGTATTCTCACGGCGCTTTTTGGTGGGGACACCGTGGCGGCCAGTTCCCCGCAGGGGCGTTTCGCTGAAGGCGCGGCGCTGCTGAACGGATTGCGCGCCGGGCGGGCCCACGCCTGGGGCAAGCACCTTTTCTGGCCTTTTCTTTCCGCTTCCGAACAGGCCGCCGTGGCGGGTGACATTCCTGGGGTGGACCTTGGTGACCCGCAGGCCACCTGGCTCCATATTCATTTGGGCCTTTACGGAAAATGGGCTTTTGCGGGGCCGGGGGTGGCCGGTTTGCACGGCGCCGGGATTCGGGTGAGCCCCACCGAAGATTCGGGGATGCGCAAAACCATTGATGGCGGGCAAGATGGCACCACGCGCCTGGTAGAGGTGCCGACGGGTGGTCGCGATGGTCTACCGGAGGACAATATCCAAGTCCTGGGAGAATTGGCGACGACGCCGACAACTCGCTTGCGCCTCGCCGGGCCGGAGGCGGTTGCCCAGCTCACCGGCCCTGCCCGCTGTGAGATTCTCAGCGGGGAGGAAGTCCTGGGGGTGATTGCGCGGCTCGGCCCCGATCCTATTCGCAATGAGCCAGGTGACCGGCAGCGATTCGTGGCCGGGGCGCGCCGCCGGAAAATCCCGGCCGGCCAGGTGGTGATGGACCAGGCTGTTGTGGCGGGCCCGGGCAATATTTATCGGGCTGATTGTTTGTGGCGCACCGGGATTTCCCCGCTGCGGCCGGCTAATAAGGTTTCCGAATCCCGGTATCGCGAGCTGTGGGATGACCTGGTGCTGTGCATGGGCCGCGATGTGGATTCCGGGATTATTGTGACGATCCCGCCCGAATTCCAGCCCGACCCGATTCCCGAAGGGGATCCGGAGCTCTCACGTTTCGCGGTGTATCACCGCACCGGCCGCCCGTGCGTGCGCTGCGGCGCAATTATCCGGGAGGAACTCATGGCGGGGCGGCGCCTCTTCTGGTGCCCGGGCTGCCAACGTTAGCCCGCGGGTTTTTCGGTGCAGGCGGGGTCCACGCAATCTGTACGGTATCTACTGCCGAGCCGATCACGAGCTGGGCTCGGCCCGGAATATCACGGCGGGAACTCACACCGCGATAACGAAAATCTCCGGAAAGCAGGAAGACCGCCGGGGAGGTGGCCAGTAGCCGCCGCCACAGCGGGAGATGGCTGAGGTGCGCCGGTTCCGCGGTGACCAAGATAAGGTGCCACCCGAGTTCCGCAGCATCCACGAATACCTCGGCGAGGGGTGCGAGCGGAAAACTTTGCGGATCGAGAAGCTCGGCATCATCCACCATGACAATAATCGGCACGGGTGACGAAACTGGTGGCGATGCGGACTCGATGCGGCCCGCTGTGCCTGGAGTGTGGGGCCGATCCGCCATGCTGTGCGCTTGGGTGCGACGAGCGGCGAGCACCTGGGCGAGGGCTTCCATATCCGCCCGGGCCTGCGCGGCACTGCGGTAACTTCCCGCGATGAGTTCAGGCGGGAGGCACGTGCGCAAGTGGCCATGCGGGTCGATAAGGAAAAGCCGCGGGAGCGGGGATACGTGCGCGAATTGCCGGGCGAGGAGGCGCAGCACCGCGGTTTTTCCCGAACCTGCCTCACCAATAATAAGAGCGTGCCCGGTAGCGGCAAGATCGAGGAGGGCCGGCCCGCGATGCCGGGCGCTCAATCCCAGCTGCAGCGACTGTAGCGAAGGCTTGTGGCGAGAACCTCCCGCGAGTAATTCCTGGTAGGTGAAGTTGGCGGGTAGTTCCCACAATTGGGGTGCGGGCGGCCCGGACCAAGCCGCGCGGATCTCGGCGAGGAGATCGCCCCTGCCGAGGCCGGGTGAGTCCGGGGGCGGCTGGGTGGTGGCGAGCAAAAAATGTTCCCCGGCGGGAGTTATCCCCCGGCCCGGGCAGCCCACCGGCACCGTGGCGGCCCGCCGGTGCGGGGCATGGGAGTCATAGGGATCAGCCAGGCGCAGCTCCAGCCGGGTAGTGAAGAAATCGCGCAGGTGCGCGGGGATCTCGGTGGGGCGAGCTGCCGTGGTAATAATGTGGATGCGGCTGGCCGGACCGCGCTCGATGAGTTCGGTTAAGGCCTCGTCCACCTCAGGGCGTGCCCGTAGCGCCGACCAACCGCGCAGGAAAATAAATATTTCTCCGAAAGGATCAGAGCTGGGCGCTTCCCCGCTGCGCGCGGCTTCGCGAGCGCGAAGTACGTTCCTCAGCTCGACCAATCCGGCGCGCATTCGCTCCGGCTCGGAATGATCTACCCGGAAACATATATGCGGCACATTAATAAGCGCGGTAAGTTCCGACCCCGAAGCATCGCACAGGGCGTAGTGCGCTTCGGCCGGGGTAAATCCCAGCGCGATGGCCCCGGCAATGGTCCGCAGCGCTTCATCACATCCTGCTCCCGGTGCACCGAGCACCAAAAGATGAGAATCCGCGAGATCAATATGGAGCGCTTCGCGGCGTTGGAGCAGCGGAAGATCGCGTTCGCCGAGCGTGAGCCGGAGCGGGGTGGCGCGCTGGCTCGGCGCATATATCCCAAACCGGGCTGAGGTACGCACCGCGATGAGCTCGGTGAGGTGACGCGGGCGAGTCAGCGGCTCCAACCAAATCGGGTGGGCCCGCGGCCCGATCCCCCGCAGGGGTTCGAGTGCCGCGGCGAGTGCGGATGGTCCGTTCTGAACAGCGCCCAGTCCGGGAACGGCATTAATGGGAGGAGTGGCTGGCGGCCCGGAGCTGCGTCGTCGTACCGCGGGAACCTGAGCCGGGCGGGCCGCGAGCGGCGCAGAAACATAAAACCCGGTGAAGCGTTGCGGCGCGCCGCCGCAGGCAAGGAAACCGCAACCGGGCTGGGGCGGGAGGTGGGCGGCATCCGGGGTGCCGATCACCGCGCGGGATTCGTACTCGGAAAAAGTGCGCAGCGCGATCCGGTAGGACAGGTGCGAATCCAGGCCGCGCAACCGGCCTTCGTCCAGGCGCTGGGTGGCGAGCAGCAGGTGGATGCCGAGCGAGCGGCCCAGGCGCCCAATAGCCACGATGGTGTCGATGAGGTCGGGGTGGTCGCTGAGGAGCTCGGCGAATTCGTCAATAATAATAAGGAGTGGCGCAAGAAGCGGGCCGCTGTGGGCACCGCGAGCGCGCGCCGCCTCGTATTCTCCCAGGTGGGAGTGCTGGCCATGCTCAGCAAGCAGGTGTTGGCGGCGATTCATTTCCCCGCGCAGAGTTTCCTCCATGCGCTCGCTCAGGGAGCTATCGCGTTCCAGGTTGGTGACCAGGGCCGCGGTGTGGGGCAGCTCGGCAAAAGGATGGAAACTCGCCCCGCCCTTGTAATCGATGAGGACCAGGTTGAGCTGTTCGGGTGAATGGGTGAGGCAGAGCCCGAGGAGGAGCGTACGCAACAACTCCGACTTCCCGGAGCCGGTTGCGCCCACGAGCAGACCGTGCGGGCCCATCCCACCGGCCGCGGCCTCGTTGAGATCGAGCCACACCGGGGCGCCCTGCGGGTCGAGCCCGAGCGGCACGCGCAGCGGGGAGTCCGTGCGGTGAGTTGGCGAAGGCGGCGTGAGGGATGACAATCCGAGCAGCTTCGCAAAACCCTGCGCGCTAGTGGAATCCTGCGAAGCCGAGCCGCGAGCCCGGTAGAGCCCCCGGGCACAGTAGGCAGCTCCGTCCAGGTCGAGCAGATCGGGAATGCCCCGGCGCACCCCGGCGCTATCGGCGAGGCTGAGATGTGCTGGCTCGGCGCCGGCCGGATAATCCACAAGCACAACGAGACTGCCGGGTTCGGGGAGCGTACCCGGCTCGCGCTGCACCGGCCAATCGCGTGCGAGCGCGCGGGGTTGATCAGGCAGACCAGCTTCTTCCGGATGCGATTTTTCGCGCTCGGATTTTTCCCGGAAATGCAAAGTGAAGTGGGAAGAGGAACCTGGGCAATCAGGCTCCCCGAAAGACCCCTTAATAATAAGGTATATGACCTTTCCGAGCCCCGGCTCCGAGACGGCGTACGGGGGCAGCCAACTGAGCCAACCCGCCTCGGCCGCGGGCACGTGCTCCCCCGGGGTAATAGCGAGATCACCAGGCGTAATGCTCGCCGCGAGCTGGCAGAGGAGGGCCCGCGCCCAGGCCCAGGCCGCATCCCCCTCCACCGTCACGGTGGAATACGAGGGCAGGTCGAGGAGTGCGGGGCCGGGGATCGGGCGCTGCACCTCCGTGGCACAGCGGTCCCGCGCCCTGCGGGCGGCGTCGTCGCGCTCCCCGGGTGGATCCTCCGCAAGCTTGACGGTATACGGCGGTGCGAGCAACGCCTGCCCCACCCGGATCGGTCCCGGTGGCGCTGGCTTGCTGCGGCCCAGGCGCAGTGGGAGCACAGGCGGGGCAGGATAGCGTTGCGTTTCCTCGCGAACACAAGCCTCCAGTATGCGCTCGGCTTCGGCTTCGCACCTGGCCAGGGCGGCGAGGTAATCGCGCCGCGCTCCGTCGCGTTCCCCGGCGGTGCGCCGCAGCCCCAGGCCCACGTTGAGCAGCGCGAGCGCGAGCATGAGGAACCCCAACGTGACCATGAAGAGAAGCAGGTGGGGAGAGCGCCGGGTAGTGGACGTGAGAATCACGAGCATCACCACGGATAGCAGCGCGGGGAGGAACATGACGGCATTCATTTTCTGCCCACTGCCGTGATAACACGCGGGTGGCGCGGGAATACACAGGGCCTCCATGGATTCCTCCTTTCGCGAGCGCGCTCTCCTTCCGGCACACCCTAGCGGGGCTATGGATTCTTGGCGAGGCGCTATCCACAGCTTCGGTACGACGACGCATTTCTCTCGCAACGGGCCAGCTGGGCTTGTGGATAACTCTCTGGCCTGTGGATGAGCTCTGGTCAGATTGCGGCCTTCTTGATACCGTGCCCTCACCCCGCGCACCTGCGGCCGTCCGAGCAGGCTTCCGGGTGCCGAGGGCGAGGGTGCGAGGTGGCGAGAACGCAGGCGAATAACCGGGATCAGTAACAGCGCAGAAAGGAGAGCATATGGCCGGAGAGCTCGAAGAAATACGCGGCGCGCGACCGGTGGATACCGCGATTCCCGTCTGCGCGCATTGCGCGGGCCGGCGCGGCGAATTCGAGCTGGCCAGTTCGCTCTCATTAACCGCGCTCATTCCCGAGGTGCTGCGCCTCCTCGCCCCGGATTTCGCGGCTCCCAGCTGGACGGTTCGTACCGCCACCGGGAGACGCCTGGATCCGAGCCTGCCGGCGGCCGACCAGCTCTCCCCCGGAATCTGCCTTTTTATTGACGGACCCGCGCCGCCCACGCCCCCGCGCAGCGACCCGGTTCTCAGCTGTATCCGCCATTCCACCCTGACCGAGCGCGGCGAACTTGCTCCGGCTACGATCCGTATCTGCGCTACCGGAACAGCTGCGGTAGCAGGACTGGGCCTGGCCGGATATAGCGCCCTGGCTCCGCTTCCCCACGCGCTCGCACTTCCCGTCCTAGCCAGCCTTGCGCTCGTTTTTCTCGGTCTTGCCCGCATGAATTGGGCGCATGCTCGCCGGCGAGAAGGCCCGAGCGCGAGCGCACGGGCACAGCTGGTGGTGGTAGCACCGCTCGCAGCCAGTGGCTGGGCGGGAGCCGCCTGTGGGTGGCGTGCCGCCCCGCTGGTAGTACCAGAGGCGGGAACTGGCGTGGGACTACGCGGGATAGCAGCTGGAATTGTTCTTCTCCTCATCGCGCTGCTCGCCCGGGTGGTAGTCCCCGTGCCGGGTAGCCGCAGTATGCTGCTGCCCTGGGCACTTGCTTTGCTGGGTTGGGGTGGCAGCGCCCTGCTCGACGCCCGGCTTGCCGAACCGGCCGCCCTCGTGATCGTGGTGGCCCTGGTCTGCACGGCCCGCCTGATTGCGCCGCTTGTCTTGCGGTTGAGCGCGCCCCCGCCGGAAATACCCGCCACCGGTATAGCGGAATCACCCGCGGAGCACAGTACGGAAAACTGGGCCCGCATCCTCGCCCTGCGCGCCCTGGGCTGCGAAGCCGGCGCCGTCTTCGTGATCGCCGCGCTGCTACCGCTGGCCTACCGCCCGGATATTCTCAGCGCGGCCATATGTTGCACGGGAGTAACTGTGCTCGGGCTGCGTGCCATAACTATGCGCGCCGACGCCGCGTTTGTACTTCGGCTTGCTTTCTTCCTTTTTCTTTTTATGGAGCTCTGCGTGTTGGCCATGCGGAATCCGGCAACGTACGCAGCACCGGGTCTTCTTGCGAGCCTGGTAGCTCCAGCGCTGGTGAGTATTCCCGCTCTTTTCCTCGAGTATGGGAGCCACCGGGAAGCCTCGGAGACCCTGGAAGCTACCGAGGATCGGGGCCGCGGCGAGCGTTCCGAGGCTCAGCTTCTTCTCACCCGGCGAGTGGAGATCGCTGAGCAGGCTCTCACCGCGCTGCTCGGAGTCGGGATAGTTATTGCGGTCAGCCCATGGTAAACGCGCGCACTATTGTGAGCTCCCGCCGTTTCCGGCGCCGCGGCATCGCGGGCGCGTTATGGTGGGGGCTGCCGGCTCATGAGGAAGCTCCCCGCCCCGGATTAGCTGGCCTAGCCGGAGCTCTTGGGCTTGCCCTCGTAACCGCGGCTGGTACCGGTGCAGCGCGGGTGCTCTCCCCGCAGCTTCCTGACGGTTGGGAAGATGGCGCGATTGTGATCGCCACGGATAGCGGGGCACGTTATCTCAGTTCCGGTGGAATTCTCCATCCCCTCACCACCCTGGCTGCCGCTTACCTTTTGTACCCCGAAGGGCTGGAAACCCATGCGCTCCCAGCTTCCCGGCTCGCAGATGTACCGCGCGGGGTGCCCGTGGGAATTCCGGGCGCCCCCGATTCTTTACCGAGCGCAGCCGAGCTGCGTGACCCGTGGCTGGTGGCTTGCCCCGCAACTGTTACAGCTTCACGGGAGGACGACAAAGAAAATATGCAGGGCACGGCCACGCCGTTATCCCTGGCGGCCTCAGCTCCGCTCCCGGAATATCGGGGCGCGGTGCTGGTACGAACACCGGGAAGTTTGTGGCTCATTGCTACTGGCCAGCGCTACCGGGTGGACATTCCAGAAGCGGCTTTCCGTAGTGAATTTCCGGGCTTACCTGTGTTTGAGGCGCCGCCTGCGTGGGTGGAACTCTGGGCGGAAGGGCCGCCTCTCACGCCGCTCCAGGTACCCGCCGTTGGTGAGCCGGCCGGGTATCTTCCCGGTATCGGGGAGGCGCGGGTCGGTGACCTGGTTGCTTTTGCTGACAGTGCCGGCACCCGCACCTGGTTCCAGATCAGTTCGGGCGGCGTGCTCGAACCGCTCTCCCCCACCGCGTTCCACCTGTATCGACTCTCCGAGCAAAGTGCCCGGGCGCGAGTGTATGCCCTCGATCCGGCAGCTCGTGCCCATCTCAACTTCCGCGAAACCGGCCCCGGAGCCGGCTGGCCCGCTGATCTCACCGCGCTCACCGACCCGGCTGCCGGCGCGGCTACCGAAACCGCGGATCCCGGCTCCGCCCGGGTATGCGCGGCTTTCCACGCGGGACACTCGTTCTTGGTGCACGTACCTGAATCCCCGCTATCGCACGCTGGTGCTGCGCTCGTGGCCAGCACGGATGCGGGGAGTGCCACCCTGCTACAGGGAAGCACCCCGGTAGCCATCACCGATCTTGACCGGCTGCGCCGAGCCGCGAACTGGGAAAACATCACTCCGCTTGAGCTCCCGCCCGCCTGGCGCATCCTCCTTCCCAATCCGGCCACTCTTCTCTCCGTGGATGCGCTCTGCACCGATCCACAGGGCACTACCCGAACCGATATTGCTGCCTGCACCCGACATCGCCCATGACCCGCCGCATGCTCATTATTCGCGCATGCACAAGCCCGGGCCGGGGAGAAGATTCTTCCTCCCCGGCCCGGACTGTGAGTGACATACGTTGGGAATAGTTGGTAGCTGGTTACCCCGCCTTTAGCGGGTAGCGCTGGAGCGGGAATTGGCCCGGTAGCGCAAGGTCAAGCCTCCGGCGAGCGCGGTGAGCCCAGCCAGGAGCCAGCCCGCGAGCGCGGCACCGGTGCGTTGCAGCTCCGGAGGCGCGGGGGGCGTGGCCGGCGGAGTGGTGGGCGGGGTGGCCGGTGGCGTAGCGGGCGGTGTCGTCGGAGGTACCGGCGGTTCTTCGAAACGAACCGTTTGTTCACTATCGAGCGGATCGGTGTGCTCGGAAATGAGCCGGTCGCCCAGGTACACCCATTCGAATAGAACCACCTCGCGGCCAGCTAAGCCGCTCGCATCAAAGCCGAGCTTAATGCGGGCGCATTCGCTAGGCGAACCGGGAATGAAATCGCTGACTGTGCGTGCCGGGGCACCGTCCTTCCCGAGCACCGGCGTGCCATCGGGGAACATGGCAGCCGTTTCAATCCGGTAGGCCTCCCCGGGGATAAGCGCTCCGCTGAGTTCACATACCTCATCGATAATCACCGCATCCGCGGTGGCGCTCAGAGTCTGATCGCCGCCGGCATGATCAGCAGCACTCGCAGCGCCATCCCGGGCACGGGTGGCCAAGCGTGTGAAGGTCACCGTCTGGTTGGTATCGTTCAGGTCAGCATGGATCGCAATATCCCGGCCGTCCTGGCGCAGAGTTTCCGTGGCCACCACCTTGGTGCCGGCCAGAGTTGCGGCGTCGACCTCAAAAACCACCTCCACGCTACCGTTGGGGTGCTCGGGCACGAAACGGCTGGTGCCGGTGAGCGCGCTCCCGCTGGCATCGCGCAGCGGCTGACCGCTGGTCGGATCCAGGAGTGCCCCGTGGACCTCGTATTCCTTTCCGGGAATCAGGTGCTGGTAGGACACGGTATCCACCAGGGTGACGGTACCGGTATTGGGCGCAATATGGGTGTCTTCATGGTGCATGGTGGTGTGAAGGGACGGTTCGCGGGTCACCGTGAACTGCTCGGTCACATCGGTCACGCTGGTGGCCAGCGGAGCCGCCCGATCATCCCCCGCGAAATCGGAAACCACCACGTAAGTACCCGGCAGGTTCTCCCCGGCCGCATCCTGCTCCATGATCCAGGACGGATCGCCCACACTCGGGTAGAAACCGTTGCGGGCGGGAAGTACCACCGGTTGCCCAATCTGGCGGGCGGCCGCGCGGTTCTCATCGGTTACGGCCTGGCCTTCCGGGAAGAAGAGCAGGGTGTGGGTTAACGTCTGAGTATCAGCCCCAAATCCGACTCCGCCGGTGAAATCGGGATGGTTGGCGGGCAGGCCGCTCACCCAGACGTCATCAACCAGGTAAGTTCCGGACTTCGTTTGGCGAATCGAGAGAGCCGAATCAATCTTCCCGGGATAGCGCACCGATGTTGTTTCATCGGCCAGCCCGAAAGTATCCGACCAGCCGCTCTCAATCCAGGGTGCGAACTCGGCTGGTTGGTCCTCCTCGAGGACTTCCCACACCCAGGTGTACATTCCAGGCTTGCTCACTGGTTCGCTCAATTCTGCGCGGATCGGGCCCGGGCCTTCGGCCACCACTGTCACGGAGCCAATTTTTTCTGAGCTAGCCGGGACCACACCCGGCTCGGGAATGGCCGTGGGAGACACATACCACGCGGTGGCCCGGTACGTAACCGGAATAAAGGGACCGTCTTCAAAAGAACCATTGGTTCCCGGGCGGCGGCTCCACTCCCCATCTCGGAAATTCTCATCCGCGCGGGCCACGAAAGTATCGCTGAGGACCGTGCCGGTATCTACCACTTTCGCATCGGCCACGTGGGATATCCCGAGAGGCCGGAAGGGGAATTCTTCCCGGGAGGTTTCTTCCGGAAGGGCGTAACTATCAGCCCAGTCCGCGTGAATATAGCGGGAGTTCTCCCCCTGCTCGTTTTTACGCACCTCCCACACCCAGGTGACGAAACCGCGTTTGGGGGTGGAAAGTTCCGCGGTGAGCGTCTCCCCCGGGCCCTTAGCTTGGACCGTGACCGATCCCAGAACCTCGGCTCCTTCAGGGACGGTATCGCTGCGTTGCGGGGAGGTGCGCCCTGCCCAATAGGCGGTGGCCCGGTAGGTGACGGGCACATTTTTCCCCTTCACCTGGGTCCATTTTCCGTCCCCGTAATCCTCCTTGACGGCGGTGGTGAGAGTATCGCGAATAACGCCATCGGTATTAATAGGGCGGGTGCTTACCTTCGAGGTTCCCAGCGGCTGGAAATCATAAATAACTTCCCAGGTGCGCCCCGGAACATTGCGGGTGAGGGGATCGCTGACCGGGCGGTGGCCGTAGGTGATGGTGTCTTGAACGGTGCCATCGGCCCCGAAAATAGTCAGGGTGGTGCGAACCGGGGTATCGAAAACAGCCGTATAGCTCACCTGGCCATTCCCGGTGGCCGACCACGCCAGCTCCAGCGGCTTGCTATCGGTCACCCCGCTCCAGGTTGCGCTACCGCTCGCGTCAAAAACTGCCGGGCCGCTGAGGGTAATAGCCACGGGGATCCCGGGCAGCCACGCCTCGGAATTATCCGGGTGCACGCCGATGCCGCGGATCGCACCGCTGCGCTCCCCTTCGCCTTCCACGATTCCGCTCACGTAGCCGACGGCGGCGCTGGCGCGCGCTTCCCGCACGTAGCTTTGGGCCCGCTCCTCAATATCGGGACGCTGGGTACGCACCGCCTGCACCAGCTCGTTCACGGTCTCTTGAGCGCGCCCCGGACGCCCCGGGTATTCCTTTTCGAAATTAACGTGGATGAGGTAGCTCAGCGCAGCTAGGTTGAGGTCGTCCGTGGTATTTCCTTCATAGCGGTTGAGCAGCCAGGCCATTTGCGCGGTGCTCAGCTGCAACTCTCCCGGGCCGAGCGCTCGGGATTCGGTAAGGGTCGTAATATCGATCATCTCCCCGGGACCGGGATCAGCATATTTCGCTTGGATACACCAAATGGGATAACCCTCCACCGCCACCCCGTTAATTGATTGTGTTTCCGCGTAATGCGGCCCGAGGCGAAGATGGCCAACAATATTCACCCCTTTAATTTCGATGCCGCGGCCAACAGAATGATCCCAATCGGCACGCGCTCCGGCACCGCCGAAAAGACCGGCGCCCGCCAAAGCGAACACCATGAGAAAAGCAAGACATACCCGAATCACATATGGGGTCGGTTTCGGGCCCGTGGTTATTGCCATGGTGGATACGAGTCCTTTCACAATATTATTTTTATGCATGCTGAAAGAGAGTCATGCGAATCTGCATACACGGCGAATGTGCATGCGTAACGAACGTGGAGCATGCGGAAAACGCGGGCAGAAAATTACCACCGGCGCACAGCCGCTAGCCGTAGCTAACCGCAACTAACCGCCGCCCCCTATCCGAAGAGGCGCGCCACCGCCCGGTCAGCTGCGCGATAGTTCTGCGAGGCGCATTCCACCTGCTGGCCGATACGCGCGTAAATGTCATTCAGGGAGCGGGCCGCGGCATGCCACCGCATTTGTGCGGCTTCGTAAGCTGCCTGAGATTGCCCGTCCCAATCCGCCATCGCGGCGCGGATACGGGCATCTAGCTGCGCGAGTACCGCCTCGATGCGGGAAGCGTGGGCAGCCATATCAGCTGCCCCCGCGGAAAGTTCCCCAAAATGTGCACGAAGTTCGCTCATGACAATCCTTTCCATAAGTGCGTGGGAACACCGGCGCGGGCGCTGTTACGCCGCCGGCAGATCCCCAACTAGTGCGGCCATACGGGAAAAATCCGCGCGGGTGGCCGTGTCTGTTTCGGTAACGGTGGCATCCGCGCGGCCTAGGCGCACTGCGTAATCAGCCAGGAGCGCGAGCAACTTTTCACTTGCCGCGCGGTATTCTTCCAGCGCGGCGGCGAAGGCCACCGGAGCAGCACCGCGCCAACCGGCATGCCAGCCAGCGATGCGATCCATGGTGGAATGGAGGTGGGCGCGCAGATCCTCCTGGGCCTGGGTGACGAGCGCGCGAACGGTGAGAATGGAATCATTACTGACCCGCAATTGTGCGGTGGATACAGCCATACATCCCCCTGAAATACGTAGGTGGTGGCGCGCGGGTGGTGAGAGTTCCGCGCTTCGGACGCCGGCCGGTGAGGACCGGTGTTCCCATAGTGGCTGATAAAAGTGGTGCTTGTCGAGAGAGAAAAAATGTTATCCACAGGCATCTGCCCGGCCGGCGTGTCCCCCACAGGCAGACCGGCTTTAACCGACCTAGGGCGCCCGTGCCCGGCGGCGCCGTCGTACCTCACTACCCTGTTTCAGGACGACGACGCCGCGCCGCTTCCGCGGCGCCCTATCCGGCGTTACAGGAAATAGGCCACGAGAGCGACCATTGAAATAACAAAAGCGATGCCGATAATGGTGGCACGCTGCCAGAAGAGCCGGCGGCGTGGGTAGTAGCTCTGGCCCGGCTGGTAGCCGCCGAAATCATATCCGCCGCTCAGTTCTTCTTCGGATTCGATAGTGGGATCTTCCCCGGTGGCACTGCCGCGCTGCTGGTCATCATGCCGGCGGCCGAATTGGCGTTTCCTCACGGTTTCCTCCGTCTCCGGGTGGCTGGCTCCCGGTAGGAATATGGTAGTGCATCCATATGAACATGAGGGCTACTATCCTGGACGTATGTCGTCAAAGAAAAACAAGCCGGCCGGAACCCCGGCCCTCCTCGCCCTGGAGAAAACCGGCGTGGAGTTCACGATTCTTGAGTACGAACAAAGTTTGCATCACGAACACGGATTCGCCCTCGATTCCGCCGCGGAGCTGGGGATGGATCCCCGCGTTATTTTCAAAACCCTGCTGGCGCGCGTGGATGGCAAGTCGGTGTGCGCGGTGGTGCCAGCTGCCGCCATGCTCAATCTCAAGTCCCTGGCGAAGGCGGCCGGCGGTAAAAAGGCCGCGATGATGGATCCGCACGATGCCGAGAAACTCACCGGCTACGTGACCGGGGGTATTTCGCCGCTGGGTCAAAAACACCGCAGCCCGATTTTTATTGATTCTTCCGCACGCGAGCTCGAAACGATGGTGGTCTCGGGTGGGAAACGCGGGCTCTCGGTGCGCCTAGCACCGGCTGATTTAGCGGCCGCGGCCCGCGCGGAATTCGCGCCGGTGGCTGATTTTAGCCGGCACACCTAGGCCGGCCCGGCGGCTCGGTACCGCCCGCGCTCTTATACCGGCCCGCTTATTCAGCCGGCCCCGATTCCAGCGCCGCTACGTCCACGTACCACGGCCCGCAGCGGCGCAATGCCCGCATATCCAACTGCTCGGCGAAATCCGCGGCTGTGCGCACCTCCAACCCCAGCGAACGCCCGATGAGCGCCAGCACATCGGCCGGACTCCAGCCGTATTCAGCGAGCGCCCGCATCGTCACGGCCCCGTCGCGTTTGGCCAGCCGCGTGCCCTCCCGGTTGAGAACCATGGGCACATGCCAGTACTCCGGAGTGGGGGCCCCGAGCAAGCGCTGCAAATACACCTGCCGGGGCGTGGACGGCGCCAAATCCGCACCGCGCGTCACCTGGGTAATACGCTCGAGCGCATCATCCACCACGGAGGCAAAATTGTAGGCGTAACGACCATCGCCGCGCCGAATCACAAAATCGTCGACGACGCCGCTCACTTCCCCGCACACCTCATCGTGGATGGTCAATTCTTTCACCTCGGTGCGCAGCCGCAAGGCCGGCTGGCGGCCCACCGCCGCGAGTTTGGCGCGGCCGGCCCGCCGGCCGGCCGCACTCAAATCCCGGCAGGTCCCCGGGTATATCCCGGGCGCCCCGTGGGGCGCCCGGGCGGCGTCGGCTAAATCACGCCGGGTGCAATAACACTCGTAGAGCAGTCCGCGTTCCCACAGGGACGCGAAGGCGGCGTCGTACCCCGCGATGCGGTGGGATTGGACCTGGACCGGGCCGTCCCAGGTGAGCCCCAAGGCCCGCAGGTCCGCGAGCTGGCGCTCTTGGAACTGCGGGCGGGACCGTTCGTCCATATCTTCCACGCGCATGAGGAAGCCGCGCCCGCTGCGCCGGGCTAAAGCCCAGGCGAGGAGCGCGGTGCGGAGATTCCCGAGGTGTAGGTCCCCGCTCGGCGAGGGTGCGTACCGGCCGTACTCCACGGTTTAGGCCAGCGAACCCATCGGATCCCAGGCGGGCAGCACTTCCGGTTCGGTGTCCAGAGCGGCCAGCAGCTCGGCGGAGAGGCGATCCTTGGTGACCGCAACTTCGAAAACGTGCTGGTCGAACCAGGAATCGTTCATGGTCCAGAAGCCCTTATCGGCGTGCTCATCGCCCCAGGAGTTTTCAATGCGCCAGCGGCGCGGGCTGCCGTCTTCACGCAGGTCAACGCCGGTGAATACCATGGCGTGCGTCATCATCGCTTCGCCGTAGTAGAGCTCATCAGCCTTGGACATGGCCAGGTCAATCCCGTAGGTACCTTCGTAATCGTAAAGCTGGCCGTCCCAAATACCGCGTTCGCGATCCGACTGCTTGCCGGTATCGCACCCCATCCACACGGGCTGACCATCCTTCAGGGTGGCGATGGTCGCTTCGCGGATAACCTCGATGGGCACATTCAGGTAGGTGACCGGCTTGGCGCCCACCACATTGCCGAGGCGATCCACGGTGTAGAGCTTGCCGTACTCATTACGCGGATCATTGACGATACACACGTACTGATCCAGATCCGGCAGGTACTTCTGCGCGAATTCCACCGGGGTCATCTTCCCTTCGCGGTGGAAGTTCCCCTCCTCGTCTTCGTACTGCCATACAAAGCTTTCCGGCGGGGTGCCCAGGTGGATAGCCAGCACCCGGTAGACCTGCTCCATGAACTTTTCGCGTACGGCTTCACGCTGACCGGCTTCCGCCTCGCGAATATCGTGGGCGGCGCGGCGCAGCAGCATTTCCAGGGTGCGGTTCATGAGCTGAGTATTGGAGGAAGATTCCGTTTCCGGCATCGCGAACTTCGGGCAGGCCCCGTACTTGTCCACCAGGGCCACGAACATATTCCACTGCCCGCCGTCCCCGATGGGATCGGAAAGCAGGTAGTGCACGGTGCGGTCATCAACCGGGCGGTCCGCCAGCTCAATCATGGAGGTGAGGAAATAATTGGCCTTTTCCAGCTTGTCGTAGAAATGCTGGAAGGACTGGGAGAACTCGAAGTTCTTCAGGCCGGTGGCGCGATTGACGAGCATCTTCAGCGAGCTAAGCCCGGAGAAAAGCCAGCAGCGCCCGGATTTCTTCTGGTTATTCACCTTCCAGGTGTCCACCTTCACCGACATGGACGGATCAATCGCGTTAATAACATCGCGATCCTGGGCGACCTTCGTAATCGAGGTCTGGGTGACGGCGTTCTGGACGATGCGGGCGGTGCGATCCGCCGCGAAATCCGCCGCAAACTTCTTCACCATATCGGTCTCAAGTGCCTGGGCCATTCATAACTCCTTCATTGTCGTAACTGTGCCAAGGTCCCTCACTATGCTACCTTGCAGGCGCAGGCCCGCCACGGGCATGTGTCCCGAAAGGTTATGTATGCGTTTTTCGATTGGTCGTCCCGGCGCTTCTCATCGTTCCGGTGCTTCTGGGAACCGCGGCCGCGCCTCCGGTGCTTCCGAGCGCGCCTCCGGCGCAGCTGCTCCTTCGCCGCACCGGCGCATGTGGAACGTGATCGCCGCGCTGCTGGTGGTCCTCGCGGTGGCGCTGATCCAGTTGTGGCGTGCTGATTCGGATTCCGCGCCGCAGTCGGGCGGGACCGGCAGCGCGAGCCGCGGCAAACTCACCGCTTCCGAGGCGCTTTCTGCCCTGAGCGAGCTCCCCGGGGGCCGCCCTGATTCCGGGCGTGGTTATTCGCGCGCCGAGTTCGGCCTGGGAGATGGCTGGCCCGATACCGATGGGGACGGATGCACGGTGCGTAACGAGGTGCTGCGCCGCGATCTCGCGGGAGTCACCTTCTGGGTGGGGAAGTCTACGCCGCCAGGCTGCGTCGTCGCCACTGGAACCCTCCGCGACCCGTATAGCGGAACGGAGATTTCCTTTGACCGTGCCCACGCGCCCGAAGCGGTGACTATTGATCACGTTGTCGCGCTTTACGATGCGTGGCGGGCCGGGGCGCAGGACTGGGACGCGGATACGCGCGCGCAATTCGCCACCGACCCGCTCAATTTGCTCGCGGTTTCCGGGACGGCGAATAAGGAGAAGGGGCACGCCACCGCCGCGCAGTGGTTGCCGGATAACCCGGCTTTTGTGTGCGAATACGCCGCGCGGCAGGTGGCGGTCAAGCGTGCCTACGGGCTTCGGGTCGACGACGACGAACGTCACGCCCTGCACGAGGTGCTATCCGATTGCGTCCGGTAAGCCGAGGGTGCGGGTGGGTCTAGCTCTGGCTTACTCTGGCAGCGCCTGCTCGAGCCGGGCACAAAACGTGCGTTTTGGACCGTTAATCTCGTGAAATGTACGTCCCTGACATAAATCCGGGCTAAATATGTCACTGGCGTACATTTTGCGGGCGGGCCACAGTCGGGAGGTGGCCACCGGTGGGGTGAGGCTACCGGCATGCCGGCGCTGAGGACGCGTTTGCCCGTTGTAGTGGTACTGGAGAACATCGGGCCTGACAGAGTGGTACTACACGACAGAAAATCGGGGGTTGGTTGTAGCTCCAGTACCACTTTGCGATCCGGCCCGATGAGAGACGGGTGGGTGCTGGAACTCGCGGTCCCGGCACCCACCTGTGTTGGTAGAAATATGGATGTTAGCGGCGCACCGTTGGGGTGTCAGTACCGTTGCCGTCCCAGTCCCCGATGAAGAGATCATCGCTTACCCGCCCATACGGGAGGGCGTAATCAGCGTTTCCGCTCACCAGGGAGTTATTGACGTGGATGGTATTGCCACGGCGAATCGAGAGGGTATCCCGGCCATCGCCGTCGAAATCTCCCGCGAGGGTGGCATCGCCGGCCCGGCCGTAGGAGAAGGAGGTATCTGCTGCGCCGCTGACCAGGGAATTCTTCACATAGAAGACATTCCCACGCCGCACCGCAAACGTATCAACACCATCACCATCCCAATCACCGACCAGGACCTCATCACCAACCCGACCATAAGAGAACACGCTATCCGCTTCGCCACTGGCCAGGGAATTCTTCACATAGAAGACATTCCCACGCCGCACCGCAAACGTATCAACACCATCACCATCCCAATCACCGACCAGGACCTCATCGTCGGCCCGGCCGTAGCTGAAGACGAGGTCGGCCACGGTGGCTTGCCAGGTATTGGATAGGTAGAACATATTGCCGGTTGTCGGCGCAGGCTCCGTCGGTTCCGGCTTCGTGGGCGTCGGCTCTGGCGCAGGAGCCGGGTCTTCCTGCTCCGGAATCACCTTAAGCCCGACTTTGAAGGGGTCGTGATCCGAGGAGCGGAAAGCGCTCTCATCCCACAGGTCCTTGACGTTGTAGTTGTAGCGGGAGTACTCCAAGGCCACCGACTCGGGGGAATTGATATTCCACACCTGCCCGCCGGTGGCGAGCTTCGCGGCGGCGGGATTTGCCAGCACGTGATCGAGCGAGCCCACCAGCCCGGAGAATTGGTAGGTGTAGGAATCAGGCTGGAAATGCCGGTGCAGATTGGTGTAGCCGGCCTTCTCAAAGACCCTGATCGGGTCCTCCTTCGAATAGGAGTTAAGATCCCCCACCACAAACACCGGCTTATCGGCGAACTCCGCCGCGATCCAATCGCGCAGCGTCTCCGCCTGCTTGGTGCGCAAGAGGTTGTTATTGCCCTGGTACACATCCTCGTCATTAGCGATCCTCTTGGATAGCGAACCCTTGGACTTGAAGTGGTTGGTAATCACCACGAACTCCGGGCCCACGCCTTCACCATCCACAACCGCCTGGAAGCTTTGCGCCAACGGCTGGCGCGCGGTCCCGGTATACCACTCGCTATTGAGAATCTGCGAGGGGCCCACCGCCCGGACCTTATCTTTCTGGTAGATAAAGGCAAGGCGAATATAGTCCTCGTTCTCCCCGACCTTCGCCGGAGACGGAACATAAGCCCAGCGCTCCGCCTGCGCGTCCGCATTGAGGGCCGCCACCAGGGCCCGCACCGCAGTATCGCGGTCCCCACCGGATACCCGGGCTGTATTCTCAATTTCCTGCAGCCCCAGCACGCTGGCATCCAGCTCGTTAATAGCCCGCACAATCTTGGTTTGCTGGCGCGCGAAAGACTCGGGGCTATAGGCCCCGCGCACCTTGCACCGATTCGCCGCGATGGGATTACCTTCGCGGTCGGTATAAGCCCGGCAGCCCTTCTCATTTTCGCCGAGGCTGCTGAAGTAGTTGAGCACATTGAAGGAGGCGAGGGAAATATCCCCGCCCAGATTCCCGGGGGCTGCCGCGCGGGTATTCTCAAAAGTGACCACCTCGGTGGAGCGATCCGTGCCATCTTCCAGCGTCACCGGGAACCGCGGTTGCAGCTTCCAGGAATTATTGCGGAAATCCATAATGAGCCCGCCGTGGAGAGTAGCGGCAGCCCCCACGCGCACCGGCGCCGCCTGAGCAGCGGCCCCGGCAGCATTATCCGCGAAAAGGTAGGGCACCGGTACATTCGTTTGGGCATTGCGCCCGAAGTAGGCCCGCGAGCGCCCGTCATCCAACACCAGTACATTCGCCGCGTTATAGGCATCCAGGGCCTGCACTTGCTCGGGATTCTCACTCGGGTTGAAGCGTTCGCTGGGTTGCCACAGCGGCTGGGTGCCGCAGGCCAGGCCCACCTCCCCGTACTGGTTGGTGGCATAGTTATTCGTCACCGTGAGCGGCCCGGTCACGCGCACGAGCATGCCCTCCACCGCTTCGCGCTGCGCCGCCGTGGCATTGCAGGCAATCTCAACCGGCTCAATTGCCGCCGGCTTTTCCTCCAGTGCCGTAATAGCAGCAGCATTAATTTCGGTCAGCCCGTGAAATTCGGTGACCGTGCCGCGCACTTCCACATACGCGCCGGCCGCCAGCTGTGCGGCCGCTGCCCCGTAAACGAAAATACCGTTGGATGCATCGGTATGTTCCACCCCGGGCGTTTGGATATAGGCCCCGTTGAGTCCGCCTTCCGGGTAGGTGGCGGTAACGACGCCGCGCGTGGTTACCTCCTGCCCGGCGAGCGGACTTGCCTGCCCACTCCCCTGGATCTGCGCGATAGTCACGGGCGCGGCCGGATCGCTTGTGCTTCCCGTGCCCGGCTCCGTTGTTGGATCAGTGCCGGGGTCGGTGCTCGGCCCGGGTTGCGGTTGGGTGCCGGGATCCGGGTGGCCCGGGGTTGCGCCGTCGTTCGCACGTCCCGGCGTAGCCGAAACAACACTAAAATCGGCCGCATTATTATTCGTATCCGTGCCGTTAGGAATGCGGGAGGCGGAGTTCGCGGCCATCTGGGAATTGGAGCCCACCCGCGCCGCCTCACCTTCCGCCACGCTCGCGTTCCCGTATCCGACCAGGTCAATCGCGGTGGCGGGATCGGCCAGCGCCGCGTCAATACGGGACGACGGCGCCAGCACCACAATCCCACCCTTGGCCCCAAGGTTCATCGGGGACGTGACCCCCTCCGGGAGCTGGACACCGTTCGAACCATTCGATCCGGCGCTCACCACCAGATAGGCACCTGCCTCCAGGCTGCCGCTCAGGGCCACCTTGGAAGAAATGCTCTTCCCGTGGCTCGCTGAATAGCCCAGCGTCAGATCGCTTAAGTCAATGGCCGCAGAGCTCGGGTTATACAGCTCCACGTATTTATGAGTGTAGGTGGCCCCGGAGGACCCGCCCCGGGTATAAATTTCGTTAATAATAATTCCGGAACCGTCCGGCGCGGCGAACGCCGGGAGGAGGCAGACGCCGGGAACCATCAAAGCCGTGGCCGATAGTACCGCGACGCCCCCGAGGGCACGTTTTTTCACGTTGCGACCTTTCTGTGTGGTCCGCGCGTGGCGGCGCGGAGGGTGCTTCACGCCTCCTCCACGCTAGCCGGGCCGCATCGCCAACTCTTAAACACCGGGTAAACAGGCGGTGACTCAAGGCTCGCGGCCGTGCCAACAGCCGCGCCGGTGCCCCCGCCGAGCTAACGGGCTAGCTGGGCTAGACAGGTTCGTCGTCGAGCAATCCGGCGCGCGTCATATCCACCGCGACCCCGATGCGCCCTTCTACACCCATTTTCGCCACAATAGCGGCCAGGTGTGTTTTCACCGTGGATTCGGACAGGTGCAGTTTCTCCCCGATATCGCGATTCGAGAGCCCCAGGGAAACCTGCCGGGCCACCTCGAGTTCGCGGGCGGTGAGCCGCGCGATTTTTTCCTGGGCGCGCCGGCGCGCACTCACGGTACGGGTCGCTGCCAGATATTCGTACACCTGCTTGGCGGCCCGCGGAGAGAGCGCACCATCCCCGGCCGCCACATTACGGATCGCCTGGAGGAGAACCTGGGGGTCTTCCGATTTGAGAATAAAACCGGAGGCGCCGGCTTCCGCGGCGCGCACCGCTTCATCATCGGCATCCAGGGTGGTCACCACAATAACCTGGGGCGGATGCGGGAAACTCCGCAGCTGGCGCGTGGCTTCGATGCCGTCCGTCCCTCCGGGCATCGCCACGTCCATGAGCACGACGTCGACCTTCATCGCGGTGAGAGTTTCCAAAGCTTCGCGGGCCGTGCCCGCCTGCGCCACCACCTCACTATCCCGCTCCGGACTCAGGTTAATAATTTGTACCAGGAGACGGCGAACCATCGGATCGTCATCCACGACCATAACGCGAATAGGTGAGGAAATCGGCACCGCGCTATTTTACCATTCCAGGATTGCCACCCCGGGCACTCCCGTCCCAGGGAAGGTGCACATCAACTGCGAAAACACCGCCCGCGGTGCTGAAGCTGGCGCGTCCCCCCAGGGCCTGGGCCCGCGCCTGCACCCCGCGTAATCCCGAACCTGCACCGTGGGAGCTTTCGCCCGGCTCACTTTCATGCGCGGCAGGCATGGCATTGCGCACCGCAATATCGAGGCCCTGGTCCGGCCCGCCGCTCACCCGCACCCGGGTGGTTTCCTCCGGTGCATATTTCACCGCGTTAGTGAGCAATTCTTGAACGATGCGGTAGCAGGCCGTGGTGAGCGCGGCCGGGGCACGTTCCGCATCCGTAATAAAAACATTGGCGACGACGGGGTGCCCGGCCGCCAGCACCTTATCAATATGATCGGCTAATTCGGTCAGCGAACGCGGCGGGCGGTAGGCCGACGAACTCGGATCGCGCATGACCCGGACCAGAGAACGCAAATCATCAGTGGCCTGCCGAGAGGACTCCCGCAGCGACCGAGCCGCCTCTTCTAAATCGGCATCCCCGCGCGCGAGCAATTCCAAGGAGCCGGCCTGCAGGCTCATAATGGCCAGCTGGGATCCGATGGAATCGTGAATTTCCCGAGCCAAGGCATCACGTTCCTCTTTGCGGGTGAGCTGGGTTTCTAGCTCTTCGGAGGCAGCGGTCGAAGCTTCGAGTTCCTCGCTGGTGGATTCCAGTCGATCATGGGTTTCTTGGAGTTCCGCGGCGGCACTGCGCCACAGCCCCCAGCCGATAGGGAGAAGCACAGCCACCGCGTAGAGCACCAGGAGCGGCACGATATTATTCGGGAAATCATCGAGTGGATTCTGGTGGTTGAGGAAACCCATCACCCAGGATGAGTTGTAATCTTTCCCGGTCAGTTCGCGGGCGAATTGCCAGGCGGTAATGAGGGCGTACATGGCGCAAACGCCCAGGGCGCGGCGTCGTCGTCCCTGGGCACGGGCCCCCGCAAGATAGCGCGGCAGCAAAAACCCGACCACCGGTCCGATAGCGCCCAACGTGGAACACACGGCCGCAACCGCGAGCGCGCGGCGCGGATAACGTTCCCGGCGGGCCACCCACACGCCCGCCATAATGCAGCAGCACATGGATACGAAGATCCCGACTTCGTCGAGGGTGCCGAGCCAGCCGGGCAGCGCGCGAATCTTTGCGCGTTCAATCTGGTAGCCGACGCCCACCGCCATGACGATATATACGGCGGCCGTTTTGAGGTAGAAGGGAATGGCGGCGAGCCCGCGCCGGCGCGCCGGATTCTGGCCCGCACGCGCCGCCGCACCGCTGCGATTCTTCGGCGCGTGATCTGTCATGCCTGTGATTGTACGGCGCATCCGCACGCTCCAGAACCGCCGTTCGGCCCGCGGATGCCACCCGAAGGGATGAGGAGGGTCTGCCCAGGTGGAGGATGTGCCCGCCATGCGGCCCTTCTACCCTGGAGACGATACGTGAGCGACTCCGGCCGCGGTCTTATTGCTGGGCCGGAGCGGCGCCCACCGCTATAGATACAGAAAGGTTCTCGCATGTCAGCATCCACGCCGCCGGTGTACGGCGCAGTACCCGCTCCGGAACAGAAGAAGAATTGGTTCGCGCGCCATAAGCTTCTCACCGCGCTCCTCGTTATTGTGGTGCTCGCGATTGTCGGCACCGCGATGTCCAAGCAATCCGATGGGAAGCCCGCCACGTCCAGCTCCCAGGCTGCCGATAGCGCGGCATCCGGGAACGCTGCGGAAAGCGTGGATAAGGCGGGTGCCGAGGCTGAGGGCGATAAGGGCGATAAGAAAGATAAGAACGACGACGCAACCGTGGGCATCGGCACCCCGGTCATTCTCGGTGATTTTGAAGTGACCGTGACGAATGTGGAAAAGGGCGTGAGCCATATCGGCAATGATGTGCTGGGCAAGGATGCCACGGGTCAGTACGTCATCGTGGATGTGACCGTGAAGAATACCGGGAAGGAAGCGGCCGGCTTCGCGGAATCGGAGCAGAAGCTCGTGGATACCGAGGGGCGCCAGCATTCGGTTTCCGGGGACTCCTTGTACCTGGGCGATGCGTCGATGATTTACGAGAAGGTCAATCCGGGGAATACCGTGACGGGTAAGCTGCTCTACGATGTGCCGGCCGATGCGGTTCCGGCCAAGCTGGAACTGGCGACCGGGTGGACACATAAGGCCACCATCACCTTGCAGTAAACGCTGCTTACTTCGCTTGGCGTTTATCTTCGCGGCCCTTCGCTCTAGAATCGAGCGAGGGGCCGCGGCGCATTCACCCAGCTGAGTGGGCTCCGCGGCGGCGCTCGTAGCGGCGAACAAGCGAACAAGCAACCAAGCGAAGGAAGGCGGCTCTCAGCTATGGCACAGCTCGACACTATCTGGTGGCAGGTTTTTGCCTTAGGAGCCTGCGGGGCGCCCATTCGCGAGGGACACACACCCCTGACCGCGTCCGGGGAGCTTTCCGCAGCCAATCCACGTGAACACCGCTTACGGGCTTTGGATCCGTGGCTGGATTATCTTATTGAGCTCGGCGCTAATGGCCTGCTCCTCACCCCGATTTTCGCTTCTGTTTCCCACGGCTATGACACCCTCGATCATTTCCGCCTCGATCCGCGCCTGGGCGATAACGCGGATATCACCCACCTTATTGAGGAAGCACACCGCCGCGGCATCCGGGTGCTTTTCGACGGCGTCTTCAACCATATTTCCCGCTCCCATCCGCAGCTCGAAGAGCTTGGCCTACGCACCGAGAGCGGTGATTTCCACACCTGGGAAGGCCACGGGGATCTCATTACCCTCGATCATTCTTCGCCGCGGGTGCGTGAGCTGGTCCGCGAGGTCATGGAATTCTGGCTGGAGCGCGGTATTGACGGCTGGCGCCTGGACGTAGCCTACGCGGTCCCAACCGATTTTTGGGCCGAGGTCCTCGGGAAAGTCCGCGAGCGCTTCCCCGAAGCGCTGTTCCTAGGCGAAGTTATCCACGGCGATTACCCCGATTTTGTGGCGCGGTCCAGCGTGGATACCCTCACCCAGTACGAGCTCTGGGCCTCGATCCGCCAGTCGATTGCCGCGCGTAATTTCTGGGAGTTGGACTGGAATCTGGGGCGGCACGCGCAATTCTGCGAACATTTCATCCCCAATACATTCATCGGCAATCACGACGTGGAACGCATCGCCACGGCGGTGGGCCCGGCCGGGGCGGTGCTGGCCGCCGCGGTGCTTTTCACGGTTCCCGGGATGCCTTCGATTTATTACGGGGATGAACAGGGCTTCACCGGAACCAAACTCGAGGGCTTTTCTGCCGACGACCAATTGCGCCCGCCCCTACCCGAACGCCCCGAACAGCTCTCCAACCTCGGTTCCGGGATGTACGACGCCTACCGCGCCCTCATCGCGCTGCGCCGCACCCACCCGTGGCTCACCCGCGCCCGCCTCGAGGTCACGGGCAAGGATAATACCTGGATCGAGTACCGCGTCTGGGAGCGTGAGCACGACGACGCAGTCCCGGCCAGCGCGGACTCTGCCGCGCAAGGGGACTCTGGCAAGCCCGCTGAGCTGCGGGTGCGCCTCGAACTCGAGCCGCACCCGAGCGCTCGTGTCATTGGCGTTGATCCTACCGGAGGCGACGTTGAACTCTTTTCCTGGCACGCGGGCGCAGAAAGCGGGGAGTAAACAGTGCTTATCCTCCTACCTCCTTCGGAAGGGAAAACCGCGCCGGCCAGCGGCCCCGCACTTGACCTGAGCGCCCTGAGCATCCCGGAATTCACGGCCTTGCGCACCGAGCTGGTGGCGGAGCTGGAAGACGTATCCCGCCACCCGGATGCCCTCGATATCCTCGGGGTGGGTCCGAGTATTGCCGATGAGGTCGCCACGCAGATCACGCTGCGCGAGCAACCCTGTGCTCCGGCCTGGCAGGTGTATACCGGGGTGCTCTACCAGGCCCTCGATATGGGAAGCTTCTCGGCCGCTCAGCTCACCCGCGCCGGGGAGCACACTCTGATTTTCTCGGGACTTTTCGGGGCCACCTCGCCACTTGACCTCATCCCTTCCTACCGATTGGGAATGAACGTGGAGCTGGGTGGCGCGAAAATTTCGGCCCGCTGGGCACCCCTGTGGCCGGTTCTCAATAGCCGGGCCTCCGGATTGGTCATTGACGCGAGATCCGGTGCCTACGCGGGGTGGAAGGTGCCGGCTAGCTGCGACGTCGTAAAAACAACCGCGACCCGCATCACGGGCGCAACCTCCCGCACGATCTCACACGCCGCGAAATATTTCCGCGGGCGGGTGGCGCGCCTGGCGCTCCTGGCCGCTACCCCGCCGCACGAAGCCGAAGAATTAGCGGAATTGTGCCAGCAATTGGTGGGCGAGGAAACCGCGGCCGGGGTGATCACCGGGGTGGAATTAGGGCCGGCGCGGCGCGGAGTGCGCGAGCTCGCGGTGGTGGAGACCGTAGATACGGGGCGCGCCCACTAAGCTGGGACCGTGCGCTGTTCGTATTTTGAGGCGGGGACCTGCCGTTCGTGTACCCGGATGGGTGAGGCCTACCCCGCTCAGGTGGCGGACAAGGAAGAACGCCTCGCCGAATTACTGGCGCCTTTCGCGCCGGCGTGGCTGCCGCCTGTACTCTCCCCGGAATCGCATTTTCGTAATAAAGCAAAGCTCGCCGTGGGTGGAAGCACGCAGGCGCCGACGCTGGGAATTTTAGATCGGGACATGCGCGGGGTGGACCTGCGCGCATGCGGACTCTACGAAAAGCCCATTACCGCGGCGCTCCCGGTTCTAACCGAGTTCATCGGGCGGGCACGGCTCACGCCTTTCGACGTGCCAAGCGGGCGCGGGGAACTCAAAAATATTCTCATCACCGCGGCGCCGAGCGGTGAGCTGCTGCTACGTTTTGTGCTGCGCTCGACCGAGTCGGTGGTACGGATTCGCAAGCATGTGGCCTGGCTGCGCGCGCAGCTCCCGAACGCTCGGGTTATTTCTGTTAATTTGCTGCCGCAGCGTGCCGCCCTCGTGGAGGGTGAGGAGGAGATGGTGCTGACCGGGGAGGATACGCTGCCTTTCCCGCTCGGCGCGGTGACGCTTTACCTCACCCCGCGTTCCTTCTTCCAGACAAATACTACGATTGCCCGGGCGATGTACGCACAGGCGCGCGCGTGGGCCGCCGGTTTGGACGGGGTGCGCACGGTATGGGACTTGTATTGCGGGGTGGGTGGTTTCGCACTGCATGTGGCCGGCCCGGGGCGGCGCGTGACCGGCGTGGAGATTTCCGAGGCCGCGGTGGATTCCGCGCGCCGCGCTGCCGCAAACGCCGGCAGTTCCGCGCAGTTTTTTGCCGGCGACGCCGCACGTGCCGCCGGCAAGCTCGGCGGCACGCCCGATCTGCTCATCGTCAATCCACCGCGACGCGGCCTGACAGATCTCACCGAGTGGATTGCGGCGAATCCCCCGCGCTGGCTCATCTATTCATCGTGCAATCCCACCACGCTGGCCAAGGACTTGCAGCTACTGGATGGCTTTGCCGTGCACGAAGCACGCCTCATGGACATGTTCCCGCAAACTGCGCACATGGAATGCATGGTGCTGGCCGAGCGGGTGGATTAGGCGGCGGCTGCGGCATTTCGGAAGCGGCATGCCACCATATTTATTCTGGGCCTTTCGCGAGGGATAAGTGCTTGCGCATGCCACTACATTGGCGCAGACTGTTCAACAGGAGGCAAGGAGGCACCCGTGGCAAAGACAGCGAATGTATACGTCCGCATCGATCCGGAACTCAAGGAACGGGCAGAACGCATTTTGAGCTTATTAGGCGTCTCCCCATCAACTCTTATCACCCTGCTTTATAAGCAAGTGATCTTGCACCGCGGCATCCCCTTTGAAGTGAAGCTCCCTCATTCCAGGCCGGTTGATATTAGCTCGCTGACCAAAGATGAGTTAATTGCCGAATTGGACAAAGGCCTCCGGTCCATCGAATCAGGCGACACCAAACCCACAGAAGAAGTATTTAAATCACTGAGTTTAGAGTTCGGCGAATGGGATTCCGCGATAGGCACCGATGCCCAGCCGCTTTGATTCATTTAGAGCTCTTGTGACTCTGCGACCGTCTACGTTTGACTGTGGGCGGGCATGATTTCTTCCACTTGACCCTGACGTTACGTCACACTCTACCGTTGTTAACACGGAAGGAGGATGAGTGATGAAAACCGTCAATGAGGTCAGCAAAATAGCCGGCATTAGCGTTCGCACATTGCAGTACTACGACCGAATCGGGCTTCTCAAGCCCACCGATTACTCGGATGCTGGATACAGGCTGTACAGCGACGCGGGCGTGAAACAGCTGCAATATATTTTGCTTTTTCGGGAGTTGGAATTCCCGCTCAAAGAAATCAAATCTTCAGGAGGTACCTATATGGATTTCACAGTTTTTGACACCGGAAAAATCGATGATTACGCCCGCCAGGCCCGAGAGCGCTGGGGCGCAACCTCGGAATATCAGGAGTATGAATCCAAGCAAGCAGGACGGAGCGCTACGGAAAACCAGGCCATCACCCAGAGTCTCATGTTAATTTTCGGGGAATTTGGAAAGATCAAAACTGGTGCTCCCGATTCTCCCGAGGCCCATGCGCTGGTAGAAAAGCTGCAAGGCTTCATCACGGATAATTTCTATACGTGCACGGATGAGATCCTGGCCGGCCTCGGGGAAATGTATGCCGATGGTGGAGAATTCACTCGCAATATTGACGATTTTGCGGGCGAAGGAACCGCGGTATTCGTTCACGAAGCCATCAAGCACTACTGCGTATAGTCCATACCCATCCACTTCCTTATAACTGTGCCCGGTGCCACCTCCCCGACTACGTCATCCGTAGTCGAAGAGTGGCACCGGGCACAATACGGACCGCACCTACGGAGGTTAAGCACCCGGGACAGGTTGCGGATAGGTAGCGAGCAAGTGCGCGGCCGACTGGACTGCAAAGTTCTTCCCTTGGTACGATTCCTCTCCCTGGTAGATAACCGCGCGATTTTCGGCCGGGATTCCCAGGAAGTCACCGATCTGGGAAAGCTGATGACCGAATTTATCGCACATCGTCATCGATGATTTAATCTCGAAAATGCGCGGGTTACTGCGCACAGTGAGATCAAGGAGATCAACCTCGCGCTTGGAGTCATCACGATAAAAATAGAGCTCCGGTTCCGTTCCCGTGTAGAGATATTGTTTCCGCATCTCCGCGATCACAAAATTCTCGAATACCGCCCCGCGTTTCGGATGGGTGAGAAGTTCAGCAGCACTTCGGATCCCCAGAAGATGGCACAGCAAACCCGAATCGTAAAAGTACAGCTTCGGAGCCTTCGTCACTCGTTTCGCACCGCTGGACATATACGGCTGCAGCGTGAACGTGATGTAAGAGGAGTTGAGAATCGATGCCCACTCTTTGACGGTCCGATAGGTGGAGCTGATATCGCGCGCCAAGCCACTGTAGTTAATGAGGCTTCCGCTCGACTCTGCACACAATCGCAGGAAAGCACGGAATGCGTCAATATTTCGGACACCGAGATAATCCGCGACATCTCTTTCAAGGTAAGTCCGCACGTAATTAGGCATAAAAACGTGGGCCGGAATACCAGCGCCATAAATACGCGGATATCCTCCGGCAACTTGCGCTTCACTGAGTGTGGGCACAGGATCAAGTGCTTGAAGTTCTTGCCAGCTCAAGGGGAGCAGCTGAAGCATTCCAACCCTGCCGGCCAAGGATTGGCGAATGCTCCGCAGCAGCGAAAAGTTTTGTGAACCGGTCAAAATGTACTGCCCCGCCTCACCACGCTCGTCTGATCGCACCTGAATGGTAGAAAAAGATCCGGAGCATATTGCGCCTCATCAACGATAAGCGGCGCGGGGTGCGCGGCAAGAAAACCAACTGGATCCTGGGTAGCTGCCGCACGGAGATTCGGATTTTCGAGGTTGACGTATTCATACGTGGGAAAAGCCGTCCGAACCAGGGTTGATTTCCCGCTCTGGCGCGGGCCAGTAACGAAAACCACCGGAAACCATTGCGCCAATTGTGCAATATAACCACTCGCGCTGCGAGGAATCACCGTGCCACCCTCTCCCCTCATTGCGATAGTAGAGCCACCGCATATCTGCACCAGACCTCACCAGATCATTGCAGTAGGACCGACCAGATCATTGCAGTAGAATCGTCCAAATCATTGCAGTAGGAACTCGCAAATCGGCACGATAGCAACGGAAAACCCCAACCGCGCCACTATCGGAGACCGGCGCGGTTACACATGGCTCACCCCCGGCTTACCCCCCTACCGCAAGCCGTAGCGCTTGAGGTGACGCTGGGCGCGCGCGGAGTTGTCATTCTGCAAAGCGAGCAGCTCGGCGTAGATACCGCCGGACTCGGCAAGCTCGGCCGGGCTACCTACCTCATCAATACGCCCGGCTCTCAGAGTAATAATGCGGTCCACGCTGGCGATGGTTGAGAGCCGGTGCGCGATAATAATCGAGGTGCGATCTTTCATGAGTTCTTCCAGCCCAGCCTGCACCCACCGCTCGGAGCGAGTATCCAGCGCGGAAGTAGCTTCGTCCAGCACCAAAACCGGGGCAGCTTTGAGCATCGCGCGAGCCACCGCGATGCGCTGGCGTTGCCCACCGGAAAGCTTGAGTCCGCGCTCCCCGATGACGGTGTCATACCCCTGGGCAAAACGGCGAATAAAACGATCCGCGTGGGCGCGGGTCGCGGCATCGAGGATTTCTTCCTCAGTAGCATCCGGGCGCCCATAAGCAATATTTTCCCGAATTGTTCCGGAGAAAAGCGCTGGATCCTGGAAAACTACCCCGATGGCGGCCCGAACCTGCTGAAGTGGCAAATCCGCGATTTCGTTGCCGAAAAGCTCAATATGCCCGGCTCGTGGTTCGTATAGCCCCAGGAGAAGCGAGGTCAGCGTGGTTTTCCCACCCCCGGATTCAGAGACGAAAGCGACCCGTTCCCCCGGCTCGATAGCGAAACTAACATCGCGCAAAACATCCGGATCTGTTCCGTATCCAAAAGTAACGTTCTCGAAACGAATCGCCGGTACATCAGGCTCAATCTCCACCACGCTCTGGTGGGGCGCGCGGGCCGTAAGTGGGCGGGCCGGTGCGGCGTCGTCGTTAGGAGTAACGGCAGTGCCACCGGGAAGAGTCGTGCCGCCGGTCAATACGGGGCGCTGGCCGCGTTCGGTTTCGGTGAGTTCCATGACCTCGAAGTAATCGCGCGAGCCGGCGATGGCGTGCTGGGTGGTGTCCACGATCCAGCTCATGGACATGACCGGACGGCGTGCCATCCCCACGAGCTGCACCAGGATAACCATGTCGCCCACGGAGAATTGGCCGCGGGCGGTGCGCAGGAAAATAATGGCGTAAATCGCGAAGAAAATAATGGCCATAACCATGCGGCGCAGGAAGTCCATGGTGTGCCAGTGGCGGGATTGGTTGGCGGTGAGGTGCTCGGCGTGCTCGTAGTGGCGGGCAAAATGCGCGAGTTCGCCGCGTTCGCGGGTGAAGGATTTGACCACGCGGATCTGGCCGATTACTTCGTTGAAACGCCCGCCGGCCACGTCGATATCTTCGTTTTTCTGCACTTCCAGACCTTGCCAGCGCCGCGAGGTGAGAGCGGTCAGCCACATGTAGATCGGGAAAATAATAAGCAGGAGGAGGCAGAGCAGCGGGGAATAAATAAAGGAAATAATCAGGACGGCAATAATCGTGAGCAGCGTGGTGAAGAAGGAGTTTGCGAAGTTCTTGACGAAATTCGTGACCTCCATAATGGAGCGGTTGAGGCGTGAGGTGATGGTGCCGGTGAGTTCGCGGTCGAAATAATCTTGCGGGAGGGTGAGGAGTTTATCGAAGTAGCGCACGGAGAGGATGGAGCGCATTTTTTGGCTCATGAGGTCGCCGGCGTATCCGCCCAGCGAGTCGATGGTGGTGGAGAAAAAATCGATGGCGAGGAAGGCGCCGGCCAGTAGGATGACCCGCCGCACTGCCACATCAACGTCGAGACTGCCGCTCACGGCTGCGACCGCGGTATCGGTGGCGGTGCCGAGCACAAAGGGAACAATAATGGTTCCGGCGGTCACGAGGATGGATGCGAGGGCCACCGCCACGTAGTAGCGGGACAGCGCGGAGGTGAAACGAAAAATTCTTAGCAGTGCGTGCACATAGTGACCCTAGCAGTACTGCGCGCTGTTCCCGGGCTGTTCGCGTGCCGCGCCGCGCTGGAAGTCATAGTCGCGTTCCTAGGCGCGGTCAAGCTCGCGGTCACGTGCGTGGTTGCGGTTGCTACTGCGTTCGTGGTTGAGGGAGCGGTTGTGCTCGCGATTGCGGTCCCAATCCATCTGCACCGCGAGCGCGGCGAGGAGTAGATCCAGGGTGTGGGGTTGGTAGCGCGTCAGTTCGGAGCCGGGGTGGCGCGCGGCACCGGCTGCGGCGCCTGTTGCGGCACTTGCCGCCGAACTTCCTGCACCACCCGCGCGGGAAGGCCCGGCACCTTCTTGGGCGCGTAATTGCGCGAGGCGCTGCGCGGCCTGGTGGCGCAGATATTCGCGTAGGTCTTTATGACCGCGGGTAAGAACGACGTCGCCATCCGCTCCGGCAGCAAAAATCCGGCGAGCATGGGCGCGCCGTTCGTTGGCGCGTTCCCGTTCTGCCGCGAGTTCTTGTTCGGCGTGCTGGAGGGAGCGGGTGAGCTGGTCAATGCGCTCTTGCATCTGGAGGATGCGGGCGATGCCGGCCAGGTTGATGCCGTCCTCCTGGGACATGCGTTGAATTTCTTGGAGGCGTTCCACATCCTCCAGGGAATAGCGCCGCCCGCCTCCGCGGGTGCGCCGGGCGGACACCAGCCCCAGGCGGTCATATTGGCGCAGCGTCTGGGCGTGCATGCCCGCTAGTTCGGCCGCTACTGACACCGTGAGTAACGGTGCGCGTCGATTCGCCATACCTCCTCAACCTCCTTTGTTGGGGTTCCGGGCCCGGCCCCGCGCAGGGCCGGGCTAACCGGGTTTTTCGTTCCTCGTGCCACTTCGTTAGCGCTTCGCGCTAGCTTGGTTTTCCGTTCACATGAGCTTCGCTAGCAGCTCGCCTAGACCTTCGCCATGCGGATGAAATCCGCCCGCGGATCGGCATCATCCGTGGCTTTGGCGAACAGTTCCACGGTTTTACGGGCATCATCCGAGAGCCGGGTAGGAACCACGACCTTGAGACGCACGTACATATCCCCGGCTGATCCCTTGACCGTGAGGCCTTTGCCGCGTACCCGCAGAATTTTATCCGTGGAGGAACCGGCCGGAATTTTCACCCGAACGGTCTTACCTGCCAGCGTTGGTACTTCTACGGTAGCCCCGAGAGCTGCTTCCGGGAAAGATATCGGGACATTGACGTACACGTCCTTGCCCTGCATCTCGAAAACCGGGTGGGGTTCCACGTGGACGGTGACAATAATATCGCCGGCCGGCCCGCCGTTGAGGCCCGGATGGCCTTTCCCGGCGATCCGAATTTTCTGGCCGTCGCCCACCCCGGCCGGGACTTTCGCGGTCACGGACTTGCCGGAGGCGGTCTGGATTTTCACGGTAGCACCGTCCACAGCCTGCCGAAGCGGGAGCGAGACCGTGGCGGTCATATCCGCACCCTTCTGGGGCCGACGCTGGGAGCCGAAGCCGGAAAAGCCGCCGCCTCCCTGGCCGCCCCCGAAAAGTCCGCCTAGGACATCCTCGAAATTACCACCGAAGCTACCCCCGCGGGCACCGCCCGTGGAGGATGAGGCGTGGTAGGTTCCGCCGCGGCCGCCGGAGAACATCGAGAAGATGTCCTCAAAACCGCCGCTGCCTTGCCCGCCGGCCCGGAAGCGGGGCCCGCCGGCCCCGAGCGCCCGGATCGCATCGTATTGTTTACGATCCTCGGGGTTAGAGAGAACCTGGTAGGCCTCCCCCACTCTCTTGAACTTTTCTTCGGCGTCCTTCGAACCGCCATTCCGATCGGGGTGGTAACGGCGGGATAGCTTCCGGTAAGCCTTTTTAATATCCTCCTGGGTGGCGTCTTTTTTCACGCCGAGTTCCTGGTAGAAATCCTTATCGAGCCAATCTTGGCTTGCCCCTGCCATATGCTCACCTCCCCTTTCTTATCGTGCTGAGTATGCTCGGTGAAATTAGTGTGTACTCCGTACTTGCCTTGTTGATTCCTAAGCGCGGGTAGGTGCCGCGCGGGCCGGCCGCATATGCGGAGCCGACCCGCGCCAACCAACCCGTGTTATTCCGGCGAGACCACTCCTACCCGGGCCGGGCGGAGCACCTTATCCGCCACGGTGTATCCGGGTTGGATAAGCGTCTCGATAGTTTGCGAGGTAGCGTCAGCCGAGGAGCGATTCATGAGTGCCTCGTGGTACTCCGGATCGAATTCATCACCAACCGCCCCGAAGCGGGCCACCTTGAAAGTGGAGAAGAGGATCTGCTCCACTTTCTCCGCGATGAGGCCGGTGGGCCCTTCCAGGTCCCCGTGCTGGCGTGCCAGCTCCACATCATCAAGAACCGGAAGCAAGGCCTCAATCACCTTGAGAGTGCCCGAATCACGGTGCGCTCCAGCTTCCTGCTTGGAGCGGCGCACGTAATTCGTGTACTCCGTCTCGGTGTTGTAGAGCGAGGCTTGGGCTCGTTTGAGCTGATCCTCCAAGGTGCTGATAGTAGACATTGCTTCACTGAGCGGATCAGCCGCGACTGCCTCGGCATCGCCCGCGCCCGCCTCGGATTCCTGAGCCGTGCCCGCGCCAGCTTCACCCGCGTTGCCCGGTGAGGCCGCGGCCGCAGCTGCGTCGTCGTTCCCGGAAACAGCACCCGCACCGTTACCGGCACCTGCACTTTCCCCGACGCCAGGCTCCCCCGCGTTTTCCGGACCGTTGCGATTCAGATCGTCCTCACTCATTACTTATTCTCCTCATCGTCCACGACTTCGGCGTCGACGATATTGTCCTCAGAAGAACCGGCCGCGCCGGAACCACCTGCGGCACCGGAAGCATTCGCGCCGCCATTCTGTTCAGCGGCCTGGGCCTGCGCGTAAATTTCCTGCCCGATCTTCTGCGATTTCTCGTTGAGTTCGGCCAGGGCGCTCTTGACGTCCTCCACATTGCCGGTGCCTTTGAGGGTTTCGCGTACCTTGGCGATAGCCTCCTCCACTTCGGTGACGGTGGCATCGGTGAGCTTGTCCTTATTGTCCTTGATCAAACGCTCAATGGAGTACGCGGTCTGCTCAGCCTGGTTGCGGGTATCGGTTTCTTCCTTGGCCTTGGCGTCTTCCGCGGCGTGTTCCTCAGCTTCCTTGACCATGCGGTTGATTTCCTCTTCGGAAAGGGCTGAACCGCCGGTAATGGTCATGGACTGTTCCTTGCCGGTGGACTTATCGCGCGCGGACACGTGCACGATGCCGTTGGCGTCGATATCGAAAGTGACCTCAATCTGCGGCACCCCGGACGGAGCCGGCGCGATCCCGGTCAGATCGAAGGTTCCCAGCGGCTTGTTATCGCGCGTGAACTCACGTTCACCCTGGAACACCTGAATGGATACCGAAGGCTGGTTATCTTCCGCGGTGGAGAAGGTTTCCGAGTGCTTGGTGGGGATAGCGGTATTGCGCTGGATGAGCTTGGTCATCACGCCGCCCTTGGTTTCAATACCGAGGGAGAGCGGGGTGACGTCGATAAGCAAAACATCCTTGCGGTCCCCGGTAATCACACCGGATTGCAGCGCCGCGCCCACGGCCACAACCTCATCAGGGTTGACGCCCTTATTGGGTTCACGCCCGTTGGTGAGCTCCTTGACCACTTCGGTCACGGCCGGCATACGGGTGGATCCGCCCACCAGCACCACGTGATCAATATCGGAAATCTGGATGCCCGCATCGCGAATCACGTTCATGAACGGGGTCTTGGTGCGATCCAGCAGATCCTTGGTCATATCCTCAAACTTGGCGCGGCTGAGGGTTTCATCCACGTGGATCGGCCCGGATTCACTCATCGAGATGTAGGGCAGCGAAATCTGGGTGGAGGTTGCGGCAGACAGCTCAATCTTCGCCTTTTCCGCGGCTTCCTTGAGGCGCTGCAGCGCGATCTTATCCTTGGACAGATCCACACCGGAGGCGTTCTTCACCTGCTCAACCAGCCAGTTGACGATGCGCTGATCCCAATCATCCCCGCCGAGTTTGTTATCCCCGGAGGTGGCCTTCACCTGGATGAAGGAGAAATCATCCTCATCCTTACCCACTTCCAGGAGGGAGACGTCAAAGGTGCCGCCGCCCAGGTCGAAGACCAGAATCGTTTCATCTTCCTTGCCCTTTTCCAGGCCGTAGGCCAGCGCCGCGGCCGTGGGTTCGTTGACGATGCGCTGCACATTCAGGCCGGCGATAGTGCCGGCATCCTTGGTGGCCTGGCGCTGCGCGTCATTGAAGTAGGCCGGCACGGTAATAACCGCGTCCGTCACGGTATCGCCCAGGTAGGCTTCCGCATCCTTCTTCAGCTTCTGGAGGATAAACGCGGAGATCTGCTGCGCGTTGTAATCCTTACCGTCAATATCAACCTTCCAGTCATCACCCATATGGCGCTTGACGGAAGAAATCGTGCGATCAACATTGGTGACAGCCTGGCGCTTGGCCACTTCACCCACGAGCACTTCTCCGCTCTTAGAGAAGCCCACGACGGACGGGGTGGTGCGCGCACCTTCCGCATTCGCGATAACCGTGGGTTCCCCGCCTTCGAGGACGGCCACCACGGAGTTAGTTGTTCCCAAGTCAATACCTACTGCACGTGCCATGATTGCTCCTTCTGCATTCGTGCCGCAGATCCGCACGCCGGCGGTACCGGCCGCGGACCCTTCGACAAAGTTTCCTTCCAAGTCTGAACGATCCGAGAACCTATGTCCAATCGGCTCGCCCTTTCTTGAGTCCACCTAACTCAACCTTAGGGTGTCGATTTTTATTCCCGCTTGCTTTTCGCGAGCTGTGTCACGTCCGCGCACACCCCTTCTTCGGTACGACGACGCCGCTGTGCCATCCCGCAATATGGCGGTCTTTGCCGGGTAGACTTGCACCATGACTCTGAGCATCGGTGTGGATGTTGGCGGCACGAAGGTGGCCGCCGGCGTCGTCAATGAACAAGGTGAAATTTTGCAGCGGGTCCGGCGCCCCACGCCGCGCCAGGATTCCGAGGCCTTTATCGCAACCATCGCCGCCTGCGTCAATGACCTCAAATCCTCGGGGGCTACCACCGTTGGAATCGGGCAGGCCGGCTATATCGCCGCGGATCGCGATACGTTGATCTACGGCACGAATGTGCCCCTCCAGAACGGACGGCTCGGTTCACGTATCGCTGAGCTTACCGGTATGCCCGTCGTCGTTGAAAATGACGCCAACGCGGCCGCCTGGGCCGAATACCGTTTCGGCGCGGCCGCGGATGCGGAATCTGCCGTTGTAGTAACGCTCGGCACCGGGCTGGGTGGCGGCGTCATTATGAACGGGAATCTGCTGCGCGGAGCTTTCGGTTTCGGGGCTGAAATCGGGCATATCCACATGGTTCCGAACGGGCCGCTGTGCGGATGCGGCTCGCGCGGGTGCTGGGAAGTGATGGGCTCGGGTAGTGCGCTGGTACGTTTCGCCACCGAGCGGGCCGCGAATTATCCCAGCGGTGCCGCTCGCATCCTGGAACTGGGTGAGGGGCGCGTGACCGGCCCGGCCGTGACCGCGGCCGCCCAGGAAGGCGATGAGATGGCCCTCGATGTTTTCAACGAGCTCGCCCATTGGAACGCCATCGGCCTGGCGGATATGGCCACCATTTTCGATCCGGAAATCTTCGTGATCGCCGGCGGGGTGAGCGAAGCAGGTTCGCTCGTGCTCGATCCGCTGGTACGCGAATTCCCCGAAGTTCTCCCCGTGGCGAAATACCGGACGCTGCCGGAAATTCGCCTCGCGCGGCTCGGGAATGACGCCGGGATTATTGGCGCCGCGGACCTATCCACGATTGATTAACGTGGCTGGCTAGCCAGTGTGCGTGAGCTGCGCGCCCGTATGATTTGGCGCGCACTGACACCATCCAGGCTGCGCGCCGGAATACGCTTCCCGGTTTCCACCGCTAGCGAGCATTTCCGGCGCGCAGCTGATTTTTGTTTCGAGGGCGATTTTTCTGTCATAGGCCACCTTTAGGATGAGCCTATGAATGAAAACATAACTACTGGCGCGTCCGCCACCGCGCGCGCCGCTGAACAAAGTGCCGCGGATTACCGCACCATTACGGAAGTTTCTGATTATCGGCAGGCCGAACGCCTGGTAGATGCGCTCTCGGATGCCGGGTTCCCGGTGGAAAATGTGCGTATCGTCGGCGTGAATCTGGAAAGCGTGGAGCAGGTGACCGGGCGCCTGACTACCGGAAAGGCCGCGCTCTACGGCGCGGCAGGCGGGGCTTCCTGGGGTCTCTTCTTCTCCTTCTTCTTTATTCTTTTCGCGCCGGCCGTGGTGCTCTGGCAGGTGCTCCTCTTCGGGCTTGCTTGCGGGGCGGTGCTCGGTGCCATTATGGGCGCGATCTCGCACGGCTTCACCGGTGGGCGGCGTGACTTCGCTTCGGTGCGGGCCACCACCGCCAATTCTTATGAGGTGCAGGTACGCAGAGCCTTCGTCAATGAGGCTTATGCAACTTTGGCGCAGGCCGGGTATTCGGTGAGCTAAGAATTCAGCTTCACCGTGCTCGCAGCGGGGCTACCCACTACTATGGTGGGTGGCTCTGCTGCCGAACGTGAGGGAAACTTATGGTTGTACGCCACGAAATTCGCCCGCCTATTACCCGGCTTCCGGATGGGACCATCAAACAGATCAACCCGTTTTCCGGTACCGAAGTGTGGACCCAGCCGGGCCGCGCTAACCGGCCCCTCAAGGCGGAAGTTCCTATCGCGGAACCGCTGAGCGCGAATCACCCGGAAAACTTCTGTTCTTTCTGCGCGGATCGGGTGCTGGAAACACCGCCGGAAAAGGCGCGCATCGTTGGCAATCCCGCCACGGGTGAAGCTCGGATCACCTATGATGCCCCGGTGGATTCCCTGGCGGACCCGTGGGATTTCCGGCGGGTTCCCAATCTTTTTGAGATTGTTCCTTTCCAGTACTGGACCACCAACTACCAGTACGAACTCACCACCCGCCGCCAGGATGCTTTTGAGCGCTACACCTCGGATGCGGCCGGGCGGGCCCACGTGCTTTCCGTGGCGCATAACAAGGCCATTGCCTCGGGCATGGATGAGGATGCCTGGAATGCACTTCCGGAGCGGGAGCGCCTCTTGAGCGCGCTACCGTTCTACGGGGGCGGGCATGACCTCATTATCGGGCGCCACCACTATGTGCCCGGTTCCGATTCCACCGCGAATCGGGCTGGCTCGGGTACCCTCACCCCGGCTGAGCACTACTGGTACTTCCTGCTTACCGCGGATGCCATGCGCGATCTGTACGAGCAGAACCGCTACGTCAAATACGTGCAGGTCTTCCAGAATTGGTTGCGGCCGGCCGGTGCCTCCTTCGAACACCTCCATAAGCAGCTGGTCTCGATTGATGAGCGCACCGTCAATCACCGCTACGAAGTGGACCGGGTGCGCGATAACCCCAATATCTTCAACGAGTACGGGGTGGATTACGCCGGCTACCACAATCTCGTTATTGCGGAGAATAAGTACGCGGTGGCCTACGCCGGTTTCGGGCATCGCTACCCCACCCTCGAAGTATGGTCGCGTTCGGAAGCCTCCCAACCCTTCGAGCACACCCGCCATGAATTGCGCGCCGTTTCGGATCTGGTGCATGCCATGCACGCGGCCACCGGCCCAGATATTCCCACGAATGAAGAATGGTACGCACCTTCGCGGGATATGGAAGTAGCAACCCCGTGGCGGGTGCTCCTCAAATGGCGCACCTCCACCCTCGCCGGTTTTGAAGGCGGCACCAAGATCTACGTCAATACCATTGACCCGTGGTCCTTGCGGGATCGGGTTGTTCCCCGCCTGCTGGAGCTGCGTGCCGAAGGTGCGATTGCTTCCACTATCAATATCGCCACCGAATGCAGCTGCGAAGTCAATTCGCTGCGTTACGGAATGGGCGAATCAGGAGTGCGCGGCAGGTAGTTCGGGCCGCGGCCGGAGTCAGCTTCGCTCGCGGCCGCACCCGCCCCGGCCTGGCACGTAGAAAGGAAACCCCATGTCTCGGATTGCTGAAACCGCCCTCGTTTTTGAGGGCGGCGGTATGCGCGCGAGCGCCACCGCCCCGGTGGTTATCAAGCTCATCGAGGCAGGCCTGGAATTCCCGCATGTTTCGGGAATTTCGGCGGGTTCCAGCCACGTGGCGAATTACCTCAGCCGCGACCCGCTGCGGGCCCGGCATTCTTTCGTGGAATTTGGGGCAGATCCGAATATCGGAAACTGGCGGACCTTCCTCAGCGGCAAGGGCGCCTTCAACTCGGATTATATTTACCTTCACACGTCGCGCCCGGGCCAAGCCCTTCCCTTTGATTTCGAGACTTTCCAGTCCACGCCCGGTGATTTCGATATCAGTGCTTTTCGTTTGAGCGACGGCGCCGCCGCGCACTGGCACCGCAGCGATATTAGGGTTCTTGACGACCTGTTGGTGCGGGTGCAGGCGTCCTCAACGATGCCCGGCATTATGCCTTTCGTAACGCTCGACGGTGAGCTTTACGCCGACGGCGCGCTCGGGCCATCCGGGGGTATACCTATTGATGCTGCTGAGGCTGCTGGCTTCGAGCGCGCCGTCGTTATTATGACGAAACCGCGCGATTACGTGCGCCCGGCACCTTCCCGAAAGGCAAGTGCGCTGATCCGGGCGGCGTTCCGCAAATATCCTCACCTCATTACCGCACTGGAGGAACGTGCCGCGAAGTACAACGCCACCCGGGCTCATCTTTTCAATCTGGAAGCGCGGGGGCGAGCCTACCTCTACTTCCCGCGCCACCAGCTGACTTCGAATAGGGAAACCAATGTGGCAAAGCTGGAAGCCTCTTTCGCGGCCGGCACCGCGCAGATCAACGAGGACTTCCCCGCAATCCTGCGCTTCCTCGGGCTCTAGCTGCACTGTTCAGGAAGATTAGTTAACCTGCGGCAACCAGCCGCCCGCTATCCATGTGCACTACCCGGTCGGCAACGGTCGCCGCTTCGGCATCATTGTGGGTCACGTAGACCGCCGTCGTGCCGGCCTTTTGCAGCACCCGGCGCAGGAATACCGCCAGGTCCTCCCGCAGGCGGGTATCGAGGGCGGAAAGCGGTTCGTCCAGGAGCAGCACCCGCGGGCGCGCCGCCAGGGAACGGGCCAGAGCCACCCGCTGGGCTTGCCCACCCGAAAGAGTCGTGACCGCCCGCTTGGCATAACCGCTCAGTTCCACCAGCTCCAGCCAGCGCTCAACCTCCGCCTCTACCTCGGCGCGCGGACGGCCCTTCTCAATTCCGTAGGCAATATTTCCACCCACGCTGCGATTCGGGAAAAGCTGCCCGTCCTGAAAAACCATGCCCACCCCGCGCCGATGGGTGGGAACCGCCGTCATATCAGCGCCGTCGATCAGCACCTGCCCGCGTACTGCCTCCAGCCCGGCGATCCCGCGCAGCAGCGAGGATTTCCCCGAACCGGAGGCCCCCAGCAGCGCCACGGTCGTGCCCGACTCCACGCTAAGATTCACGCCGCGCACCGCCTCGAAACCGTCCGGGTAACGCACCGACACGTCACAAAGTTCTAACACGAAGCTTTCCTTTCTGCTGCGTTAATAACGACGACGCAGCCCCGGCAGGCGCCGCCATTTCACTCAGCGCCATCAGCCCCCCGGTGACCGTACCGAGCACTACCGCCCCGGCCATCGCGGTCCCGTAATTTTCCGCCCCGGGCCTCCCCAAGAGCTGGCCGATCAGCACCGGAAGCGTGGTGGAATCACTGGTGGCCAGGAAGGATGTGGCACCGTATTCCCCTAAGGAAATGGCCAGGCCGAAACCGGCGGCCACCGCGAGCGCCCGGGCGGCCAGCGGCAGATCAATACTTCTCCAGACCCGCCCCGGCCCGGCCCCCAGGGTGGCGGCAGCCTCGCGCAGGCGCGGGTCGATGGCCCGCACCACCGGGAGAATCACCCGGGCCACGAGGGGAAGGGCCACCACCGCTTGGGCTACCGGCACGAGTAATTGCGCGGAAGGTACAAGCATCCGGATGGTGAGGAATAATCCGAAACCGACCGTCACCGCGGAAACACCCAGCGGCAGCAGGGCGATCCCTTCCGCGGCCGTGCTCACCGGCCGCGGCGGGGCCCACGGGGAGGCCAACGCGAAAGCCAACAGCGCCCCGAGGAGTAGGGCAAGTGCGGCAGCGCTCAGTCCCGTCGTCAAAGAATTCCGGAGTGCATCGGAAGCCGACACCCCCGCAAATCCAGAAGAACCGATGAGGTTTCGGTAGTTCTCCAGCGTCCAGGTGCCCGAACGCTGGAAGGATCGCGCCACCAGGGTGAGGAGCGGAGCCCCGATCAGGAAAATAACGGTAGCCGAGCTGATGAGCAGCGCCGGAATATCACTCGGGCCCACTTTCCTGCGGGCGGCCGGGCGCAGGCGCAGCGCCGCTGAGGTGCGCCGGGTGGCCCGGGCCGCCACCGCGGTGGCAATCCCAACGATCACCACTTGCAGCAGCGAAAGCACCGCCGCGGCCCGTAAATCAAGGAAGGTGGTGGTCTGCACCCAGATTTCAGTTTCGAGGGTACCGTAGCCGGGTGCGCCTAAGGTTTGGACGATTCCGAACGACGTCGAACAAAATAAAAAGACAATAGCCGCGCCGGAGGTAATAGCCGGGGCCAGTTCCAGAAGGGTGACGGTACGGAAAGCCCGCCACGGGGAGGCACCGAGGGTGCGAGCGGCCTCCGCGTGCGGGGGCAGCGCCGCCCACAGGGGCCCTACCGTCCGGGAAATCACCGCGGTATTGAAGAAAACCATGGCCGCGACCACCGCCCACGGGCTGGAATCCCAGCCTAGGAAACCGTAGGGGCCGTCGGCGCGCAGCAGCGCCCGGAACGCGGTACCCACCACGATGGTGGGGAGCACGAAAGGCACCACCACGAAGGCCCGCACCACCCGCACCCCGGGCAGTCGCAGGCGGTAGAGCACATAGGCGAGGGGAAGCCCCAGCACGACCGAGCAGGCGGTGCTGGCCGCCGCCATCCACAGGGTTTGCCCGGCGACTTTCCAGGTGCGCGGGCGGGTGAGCTCGGCGGCGAAACCCGCGGTATCCACCCCGGCCGGGGTGACGAGCCCGCGCGCGAGCATCGCCACCACCGGCCACAGGAAAAATACCGCGAGGAAAAATAGCGGGACCGCGAGCGCGAGGGCAACCACCAGGGAAGCTCCGCGCGGGCGCGGGATACGGAATGCGTTACTCACATTCCCGCGGTGTCACGCCAGGCGCGGATCCATTCGGCGCGCTGGGCCCCCACTTCTTTGGCGTCCAGCACGATGGGGTCCTTGACACGCGGGGCGTGCTGCTGCCAGCTCGCGGGCAGCTCCACATCGGCCACCGGGTACACGTACATCGACTCCGGGATAGCTTTCTGCACATCCTCGGAAAGCAGGAAGTCGATAAAAGCCTGCGCGCCTTCCGGGTTCTCTGCCCCGCGCAGCACCCCGGAGTATTCCACCTGGCGTACGCAGGTCGATTCAATCACGCCGGTGCGCCCGTTTTCAGCAGCAGGGGAGGAAGAATAGGAAACCACCAGCGGGTAGTTTCCCTTGCCTTCCGAACCGGAAAAATCAGTGTAGTAAGCATCCGTCCACGAGCCAGAAATGCGGGTTCCGGCCCCCAGTAGCTGACCCCACAGCTGGGAGAGCCCCTCCGTTCCCCCGGCAACGTGCGCGGTAGCAGCCAGGAAAGCCAGGCCGGGAGAGGAAAGAGCTGGGTTTTCCACCGCGAGCAGCCCGGCGTATTCGGGGCGGGAAAGATCCGCGAAACTCAGGGGCGGAATCATATTTTTCTGGGTGAACCACTCGCGATCGTAATTCACGCAGACTTCGCCCTGATCGATGGGATTGAGTTTCCCTTCGAGGGCGGTCACCCCCGCGGGAAGCTTCGGGGAAGAATAATCGGCGATGGTGTTACCGTCCAGCGCCTGGTAGGCGGTGTAGGTATCCACCCCGAACACCATATCCGCGCCGGGTTTGCCATCCGCCAGCACCAATTGGTTTACAACCTGGCCGGTATCCCCGGGTGCCGATTTCACGATGGTGTACCCGGATTCTTTCTCGAAGCGGGCAATGAGTTCATCGGGTAGGTTGAATGATTCGTGGCTGACCACGCGAACTGTGGTGGGATGATCGCTCGCTGCCGGAGAGGCGGCGTCGTCGTTCTTTGAGCAGCCGGCCAGGGCCAGTGCCGCAACCATCGCGGCGGCCGTAAGTGCGCGGGCGCCGTGCCTATTTTTCTGGACCATGCATCCTCCTCAGGATATAAGGAGGGTCTCCGCGGTGCGGAGGAGAGATCTCGACTCCCTTCGCCGGTACTAACCGGAGCAGGTTCGAGGGTCTGCGTGCCGCGTGCCGGCCGCACTCTCAGCGCTGCTGCGCTCCCCTGTCGTGCCGTCCAGTCTAGTACGGAGGTCCCAGATTTTCACACCTGCGGTCCCGAGCCGAAACCGGATCGGCGCCGGGTCGGAACCGGATCGGCGCCGGGTCGGAACCGGATCGGCGCCGCGCGAACCTTAGGCCCGGGCGCGCGCCTGCGAATCGATCACTTCGCCCTTGCCGTACCATTTCGCGGCCTGGCGCTGGGTGAGCTGGGAAACTGCCGCCGCCACCCCGGCGGAAACCACGGCGAAAATCATCGCGTCCACGAGCGGCGCGTTCGGGTCCTCCGAATCGGGAATCTCCCGCCCGGAAATACCCTTCCACACCACGTCCACGATTTTATTGGCGACGATCCCCGAGAGCACCCCAACGCCCGCGCTCACAACTTTCCACCCGATATCCATAGCGTCCCTTTCTTCGCGCGGCGCGGCCCCGGCCAGATGCGGCCAGGAAGCCCGGCACCGCCCTCAATATTTATTGCGTAGAGGTGCTCCCCCGCGCTGAATTCTTGTCCTGTCCAGAACTATTATGACTCAGCCCACGCCCGAAGCGCAGGTCCTCGCGCAATTCGTCCACGACCATGGCATCCGAATCGATACGGCCGGTACGGTATCCGGCGCGGGACAGCATATGCGCGGAGATGGGCGAGGTGATGAGCTGGCAGCCGATCACGAGCAGCAGCGTCCACGTCATTGAGGGGTCACGCACCAGGCAGGCCGCGCCCAGGCAACCCATGATCAGGGAGAGGACCTGCGGTTTGGTGGCCACGTGCAGGCGCGTCATAAGGTCCGGGTAGCGGAACATGCCGATGGCGGCCACGAAGGTGAGTGCGGCGCTGGCCAGCATGAGCGCGGCGCCGATAATATCCCAGGGGCTCACGGCCGGACTCCTTCCTGCTCGGTATCGCGGTCCGGATCGTGGGCGGGGCTTTCGTCTTCTTCTTCGTCGGTTGTTTCGTGTTCGTTCGCCTTTTCGAGGCGCCGCATCTCCTTCGGGTCGTTTTGGTCCACGGGCCGGATGAAGCGCGCCACGGCCACGGATCCGAGGAAACCAACAATGGCGACGACGACGAAAACCGCCAGCAAATCCGCTCGCCGGGTCACCGCTGCGAGCAGGCAGAGCGCACCCACCATAATCGAAGTGATGACATCGAGTGCCCCTACCCGGTCGAGAACCGTGGGGCCTTTGACGATGCGGACCGTGACCAGCAGCGCGGAGATGGTCAAGAGCACCCCGCAGATCACCATCACGATAATCATCGTTCACCTCCGGAACTATCGGGAGCGAAGGGAACCGGCAGACGCCCGGCCTTCGGGCTGGACCCGGGCACGAAGCCAGCCTGCACCAGCTCACTGCGGGAGGCGAAAGCGCGCAGCACCCGCTCTTCCAAATCGAGCACCGATTGGTGCGCGGCGCTCACTCCCCCCGCCATGCCCACGTCAAATACGTGCACGTAGAGGGTGCCCGTGGCGGCGTCGGTATCGATCACGAGCGAGCCGGGCACCAGGGTGGACATCCCGGCGGTTATCGCGAGGTAGGCATCGGAGTGGGAACGCAGCCGCACGCGGATCACCGCGCCGCGCGGGGTGGCGCGCCGCAGGATAAACCAGGCTTGCTGCCAGGAGGCGTGCACAAGGTCACGCACGAAAATCGCAACCAGGCGGATCACACCCCAGATCCGGAAACGCCCGTCGAAGGACGCGGTGGGGAAAGGTGCCACTTCGGTTACGAGGAGGGCGAGGGCGAAACCTGCCACAATATTGGCGGCGCTGACCTGCCCCCACAGCAGCACCCACACGATGGTCAGCCACACCAGCACCCCCAGGGAGGCGCTCGGGAAACGGCCCTCGCGCCGGGTGACCAGGCGGATTGCTTCACTATCGCGACTCATTGCTCACCTCCGGAAGCTGCGGGAACGGGCGCGGGACCTTGCCCGGGAACCGCTGTGGGCGCGGGCGTGTGGAACGACGGCGCACCACTCGGCACCGGTGCACCGGTCGGCACCAGTGTGGCCGCGGGCGTGGGGCTCGGGGAGCGCAGCAAACGCGGGCTTTCTTTCGGTTCGGGCGTTTGGGTAAAGGCGCCGGTATCCGGGGTGGAATCCTCGTGGGGTACCACGGTTTCTTCATCCACCTCCGGGGAAATCCCGGTACCGCGGTCCCAATCGGGAAGCACCGCGCTGATATAGGGGGTGCGGGCTTCCAGCTCGGCAGCGGCGCCGTCGGTAAAAGAACGCAGCGGCGCGGCCGCGAAGGTAATACCGAGCATGACCGCGATGAGCCCGGAGGCGGAAATCACCATCCCGCTCGGGTAGGTGGTGGATGGCAGTTCCGCCGGGGCTTCCTGCCAGAAGGCCATATTCCAAGCGCGGATCACAGCGTAGAGGGTAAGCAAGGAAGTAACCAGGCCGGCCGCTATCAACACCCAGTCAATCGCGGTGCCGCGCGCGGCACTTGCTTCCAGCAGCCCCACTTTGCCGAGGAATCCGGATAGCGGCGGAATACCACCCAGGGAAAGCGCGGGAAGAAAATACAAAACCGCAACCATGGGGGCCGCTCGCATAATGGAACCGAGCCGCACGAGCGACGTCGTTCCTGCCACCCACCCGATCAGGCCCACCACCAAAAACAGCGCGGTCTGCACCACGATGTGGTGCACGGCGTAGAAAATCGTGGAGGAGAGCCCGGCTTCGGTGGAAATGGCGATACCCCAGATGAGGTAGCCGATATGGCTGACCAGGGTGAAGGACAGCAAACGCTTAATATTTTCCTGCGCGATCGCGCCGAGGATACCAATCAGCATGGTGGCGACCGCGAAACCGGCGAGGATATCGTCTAGGCGCCCGCCCGGGAAAAGCAGCACCTGGGTGCGGATAATCGCGTATACGCCCACTTTGGTGAGCAGGCCGGCGAATACAGCCGTGACCGGGCCGGAGGCGGTGGGATAGGAGTCGGGCAGCCAGGCGGCCAGCGGGAAAATCGCGGCTTTCAACCCGAAGGCCACGAGGAAGAGGATCTGGAGGACCATGCGCATTCCCGGATCCACCTGCGGGAGTTTGACGGCCAGGTCGGCCAGGTTCACGCTACCCACCGCGGCGTAGGTGAGGCCGAGCGCGGTGAGGAAGATGAGGGAGGAGACCATGGAGACGATCACGTAGACCGAGCCGGAGCGCATCCGTTCGGCCGTGCCACCCATGGTCAGGAGCACGAAGGAGGCGGCCAGGAGAATCTCAAAGCCCACGTACATATTGAAAAGATCGCCGGTGAGGAACGCATCGGACACCCCGGCGGAAAGAATCATAAAGGCCGGGTAGTACACCGAGGTGGGTGCGCCGCGTTCACCGTCCGCCACGCCCTGGAATACCGAGTACACCAGCACGATCAGGGTCACCGTGACCGAGGTGGTGAGCATAATGGTGGAGAGCCTGTCAGCCACCAGGGAAATACCCACGGGCGCCGCCCAGTTCCCCACGTCTAGGGTGATGGGGCCGCGCGCGGAAACGAAAAGCAGAATGACCGCCACCACGAGGACGATGGACAGCATTCCCACCGCGGTCCAGGCTTGCACGCGGCGCCGGCGCGGAACCGCCAGGAGCACCCCGGCGGCCAGCAGGGGAAGCACGATGGGAACGGGGAGTAGCCAGGAAATCATCGCCGTGCGCCTCCCGCGTTGCCGCCGCGCCCCGTGTTGCCGTTGCGCCCACCATTCCGCGGCTTTCCGCCGTTCGTGAGCGAACCGTCCACACCGTGGGTGGCATTCGGGTTAGCCACGTAGCGGTGCCGGCGGCGCTTGGGATGCCGGCGGTTCCAGCGGCCCAGACGCCCGAAACGCGGGGCCGGAGTATCGGTTTCGTCGCGGAATTCCGCGGAGGTTTCCTGCAAGTCTGTTCCCACTTCGGATCGCTGGCTGCTTTCTTCCAGTTGTTGGCGAACGGCGACGGCGCGATCCTCCACGTCGTCGCGTACTTCGTCATCATCGCGCAGCTGCCAGGTGCGATAGGCCATGGCCAGCAGGAAGCCGGTGGTGGCCAAAGTAATAACAATGGCGGTGAGCATCATGGCCATGACCAGCGGGTCCGCCCACAGGTCCGGCGAGCCGTTGCCGATAAAGGGCGGGTTGCCGGTGCGGCCACCCGCAATAAGGAAAAGAATATTGACGCCGTTGGAGAGGCAGCCCAGCCCGAGGATGACCCGCGAGAGGGAACGCTCCAAAATAAGATAGACGCCTACGGCAACGAAAACCCCGCACATGAGGATGAGGGCGAGAGATACGCTCATTCTTGCTCTCCTTCCGTTGCCGCATCGCGTTGTTCGGCGGCCAGGGCCAGGCGCTCGGCTTCCTGTTTCGGGGAGGTGCGCTCGCTGAGCTCGGCCTGGGATTCCATTTCTTCACGCAGGTTCTGACGGGCGTCGTGGGAAGGTTCGATGCGAATATCAGCATCCCAGACGCCTTCTTCCATTTCCCCGTGCCGGTCAATTTCCCCGCCGAGGGACCGCAGAATTTCGGCTACCAGGCCAACAACCGCGATATAGACGCCGGTGTCAAAGATGAGCGCCGTCGTAAAATGAACTTCCCCAAAGATCGGAAGCACCATATCGATTTTCGCGGTTTGCAGCGGGTTACCGCCCAACATGATCGGGGCGAGCGAGGAAAGAGTGGCCAGGCCCAGGCCGGTTCCCAGCAGGTGCGCGGGGAGGATGGGGAGGGTGGCGCCCAGTTCGAAACGCCCGCCGGCAAGATAACGCAAGGTCAATGCGATGCCGGCCAGCAGCCCGCCGGCGAAACCTCCGCCCGGCATATTGTGCCCGGAGAAAAGGAAGAAGAGCGAAATAATGAGAACGGTATGGAAGACCAGGCGGGTGCCGATTTGCAACATGATCGGGCGGGAGGCCACCCCGGGGCGGTTCGCGGAGGCGAGCCAGGCTCGGTTGCGCCCCGAACGCTTCGCTTCTTCTTCGGCGCGCAGCGAATTGCGCACATAGGCCACCGGGTCATCACCGAGGCGGTGCAAGCGTTGCGCCCGTTCACTTTTCGCGCCGAGGATATTGCGTAGCCGATCCGTGCCGCCGAAACGGTCGCGTACAAAGAGGAGGGAGGCAATGCCGACGGCGCAGACCACCAGCACGGAGGTCTCCCCCATCGTGTCCCAAGCCCGGATATCCACGAGGGTAACGTTGACGATATTGCGCCCGTACCCGAAACGGAAACCTTCATCGGCGAAGAGTTCCGAAATTGGCGCGTGGGTGCGCACCCCGGCTGCCAGATACGCCAGCCCCGCGAAAAGCACCCCCATGATGGCCGCGAAAACGATGCGGAACCGCTGGGTGCCTTTGGTGCGCCGGGAAGAAAAATAGGAAGGCAGGCGCCGCAACACCAGCACGAAGACCACGAGGGTGAGAGTTTCGGAAAGCACCTGGGTGAGAGCCAAGTCAGGAGCCCCGTACATCTCGTAGGTGAGGGCAACGGCGTAGCCACCGATTCCCATGAGGATCACGGCTTTGAGACGGTGGCGAGAGGCCGCGGCAAGCAGCACTCCCAGGCAGCCAACAACGGCCACCGCGGCCTGCGCCCAACTATCGAAGAGCCGGGGCACCACCAGGGTACCCACCGGGTTGGTGAGCAGCGCGATTCCCACGGTGATGAGCAGGAACCAGAAAATGGTGAGGAGGTAGGTGGGAAGCGAACCGGATTGGGTGCGGGCGGTGACGGTCATGGAGAAACGCTCGGTGCCCGAAACAATGCGCTGGTAGGCTTCCTCGGCGCTGAGGCGCAGGGCGTGGCGCTGGGTGAAGGCGGAGATGCGGTGGCGCTGCCAGAAGAGGCAGCAACCGGCCGCGAGGATGGCGAGGGTCACCAGGAAGGGCCCGTTGAAGCCGGACCACAGGTGCAGGTGGCCCTGGTAGGGGGCCAGCACGGGGTATTGGGCCAGGTATTGCTCTAGGAAGGTACTGATGGGCGCGGTTGCGAGCCCGGCCACCAGGCCCGCCGTCGCCAATATTCCTACCGGCCAGATCATCACCGCGGAAACGTCACGCACCTCGGTATCCTCTACGCGCGGCTTGCGCATGAAGGCGCCCCACCAGAACCGCAGGCCGTAGGCCACCGTGAGCGCCGAACCCACCGCGATGAGCACGAGCACCGCGATATCGGTGGCGCTACCACCCCACAGGGCGCCGAGCGCACCTTCTTTCGCTACAAAAGCGGCGAAGGGCGGGAAACCCATCATGGAGGCATCCGCCATTCCGGCGAAGGTGGCAACCGCGGGCATATTGCGGCCCACATTGGATAGTTCGCGCAGGTCACGGGTGCCGGTACACACGTCCACGATACCCACGGAGAGGAAGAGTGCGGATTTGAAGAGGGAGTGAGCCAGCAGCAGCATGAGCCCGGCCAGCAGCATCGCCGAATCTCCGTAGCCGACGAAAAGAATAATGAGTCCGAGCTGGGAGACCGTGCCGAAAGCGGTAACCAGCTTAATATCGGTTTGTTTGAGGGCCCGGTAACCACCCAGCAGCACCGTGTACGAGGCGAGGATGATTACCATCCAGCGCCAAGCTGGATTATGCGCGAAACCGGGGGCCAGGCGCGCCACCAGGTACACCCCGGCTTTAACCATCGCCGCGGCGTGCAGGTAGGCGGAGACAGGCGTGGGTGCGGCCATGGCGGCCGGCAGCCAGAAATGGAAAGGTACCAGGGCGGATTTGGAGAAAGCCCCGATAAGTACAAGTACGACGGCGCTCGTCAGCAGCGCGGAATTCCCCGGTGACAGCGTGGCTTCGTGGGAAGCCACCACGAGCTCGCGCAATGAGAAAGATCCCCCGGGCATGACCCCGAGCATGGTGATCCCGCCCAGCATGGCCAGCCCACCCGCCGTGGTCACAATAATGGCCTGGAAAGCCGCGCGCCGCGAGGATTGCCGGTCGGAATAGTGGCCGATGAGGAGGAAGGAAAAAACGGTGGTGAGTTCCCAGTAAATATAGAGGGCGACGGTGTTATCCGTGGTGACCAAACCGAGCATAGCCCCGGCGAAAGCCACGAAAATCGCGCCGAACCGGCCCAGGTAGGAGGCATCACGTTTGAAATACCGCGCCGAGTAGAAGAGCACGGCCGCGCCCACCCCGGTGGCGATGAGGGCGAGGAGCAGGCCGAGAGCGTCAATGCGGATATCCAGGTCCATGCCCAATTGGGGCACCCAGGTGAGGGATTGCTGGTAGATATCACCGCGAAGGATGCGGGGGATGAGGCTGAGGAGCCACAGGAAAGTACCGGCCGGGAGGAGAGCGAGGATTGCGAAGCCGAAACGCCCGCGCTGCATCACGAGCGGTGCACACAGCGCCCCCACCGCAAATAGCAGGAGCACATATGCCACGGCAGCCTCCGTCCCTTCGACCTTTGCCATGCACGCCGGGTGCGCTACGTGCTCTACGTGCGCAGCGTGCCAAACATACGCCACTGAGCCCCTCCGCGGATGACCTGGCGCGATACAGCTAGTAGGTGCGGGCGCCGGTTTCTTAGGCGGTGGAGCTCATTGTTAACGCATGGAACATCATTACAGTAGCGAAAATATGCGGGAGTGTCCCGTGTTTCCGCTCTCGATGAGACCGCGCGGCCAGGCTTGCTTTGGAAGCGCGAGGCTTGCTAAGGCCGGAGTTTAGTTATCGGCTTCCGGGTAGTGGGTCACGTCGATACGGTGGAAATTAAGGTGGGAGCGGGAGGCCGTGGGGCCGCGCTGACCCTGGTAGCGCGAACCGCTTGCGCCAGCTCCGTAGGGGTTAGTGGCCGCCGAGGAGAGTTGGAAGAAGCAGAATTGGCCCACTTTCATGCCCGGGTAGAGCTTGATCGGCATCGTTGCCGTATTGGACAGCTCGAGGGTGACATGCCCGGAGAAGCCCGGGTCGATGAACCCGGCGGTGGAATGGGTGAGGAGTCCCAGGCGCCCGAGGGAGGATTTCCCTTCCAGGCGAGCTGCGACGTCGTTCCCCAAAGTGACCTGCTCAAAAGTGGAGCCGAGCACGAACTCTCCCGGGTGTAAAACGAATTCGCCGTCGGCGGGAACTTCTACCAGGCGCGTGAGGTCGGACTGGTCCGCGGCCGGGTCGATGACCGGGTATTTGTGGTTATCGAAGAGTCGGAAGAAGCGGTCGAGGTGAATATCGATGGAGGAGGGCTGCACCATCGCCGGATCCCAGGGGTGCAGGGCGATGCGGCCCTCGCTCACGGAGCGCAAAATATCAACATCGGAAAGTAACACGCCTAGATTCTGACACGCCCGCGCGGGTGGGCGCTACCTGCGGGGCGGTATGTGGAGGAATTGAAGCAATTCGGGCGCGCTTCCGCGCCGTGAGTGCTGGGTCGCGCAAGCCGCGGGAACTGAGCAACACATGCCGCAAGCACTAAGCCGCGGGCGCGCTTTGCGCTGGCGGGGATGGCACGCTAGGATAATCACCTAGTGATTCTTTCGCGCCTGCGGTTCGGCCGCTCGCGTGAGGCTTCACCGCTCTCGCGGGCGTAGTTCATCGGTAGAATGGCAGCTTCCCAAGCTGCAGAGGCGGGTTCGATTCCCGTCGCCCGCTCCAGTTTTCAGGCAGCGAGTCCGGCCCCACATCAATATCTCACCCACTAAAATCGCAAGCATCAGCACTACACCCACATCCAAGGAGGGATGACGGTGACTAAAAAATTTGCAGAATCCGCCAAAGTGAAGGCGAAGGGACGGGTAACCATCCCGAAGGCGGTGCGCGAGCGGCTGGGCATCAACAAAGGAGACCGCATTGCCTTCGTCGTAGACGGCAGCGATGTGCGCGTGATCAACTCCGCCCGCTATGCATTGTCAGTGCTCCAAACTGGGTTAGCGGGCGAAGCAGAACGTTTGGGACTTGAATCCGAAGAAGCCGTGAACGATCTGGTAGCGAGTATTAGAAACAGTTAGTCAGGCGGGCTAACTCTCGCCAAAACCGACACCCATACCCCCTTCAAATTAGGCTATATTCAACCTAGGATATGTTGTATATTCTTCTTGGAAGGGGAGGTAAGCCATGAATGTCAATACGAATACCTTGGTACCAATTTCGGAAGCGAATCAGAATTTCTCGAAGGTGGCGCGATTGGTAGACGAGTATGGCTCAGCCGTTATTTTGAAAAATAATCGCCCTCGTTACATCATCACAGAATTCGCTAAGGCGGATGAAATCACAGAGCCGGACGATGCCGAGCTCGCGAAGGTCTCAGCCGCACTCATAAGAAAAAATGCGCGCGTATATGAGGAACTGGCGAAGTGAAGTACCTAAGCAAGCGGCAGATCCTCCTGATTCACCAGGAACTACTTGAAACATCAGGTGGGACATCGGGGCTCCGAGACGAAGGCCTCTTAGATTCAGCCCTCATGACTCCATTACAGAGTTTTGGTGGGCAGGATCTGTACCCCAGTCTTATTGATAAAGCTGTTCGCCTTGCGTTTGGGCTTATCAAGAATCATCCGTTTATCGACGGAAACAAGCGTATTGGCACGCACGCGATGTTAGTCTTCCTCGCGCTCAACGGTGTGGAACTGAGCTATACGGACGATGAGATGATCGCGATTATTTTAAGCGTGGCTGCGGGACAGGTAGATGAATCAGGCCTACGCGCATGGATTGACGAACACCTCCCATAGTTACACTGCGCTCCGTCGTCGCTATCGATTCAACATCGCCAGTTGAAGAACCCCACATGTTTCCCCCTCTTGAAAACGCTAAAATTCATCGGTGGCCGCACACCGCGGGCCCACACTACGGGCCCGCGCTGCACGGCGCCGGCGTCAGTCACGCCAAGCGCGGCTACGATTCGAAAACGGGCAGAAAAGGGATAACCGCATGGATGAGGAGAAGGCCATCGGCACTGAACAGCCGCGCGGGAAGCGACGCGGCTGGCTGCCGCTATCCGAAACGCTCTCGCTTATTTCGGTGGTTATCGCGGTGGCCGTGCTCGGCTTGAATATTTACGACCGCCACGAGGCGATCAAAGCCGAGCAGTTTTCCCAGGCCAACCAGGCCTTCACCCAAAATAAGATCACCGCGGAGGAACACCGCACCGACACCGGGAAAATCGGCCGGCAGATCACCTCGAGTTTCCACAACGCCTCCCCCAACCCGGTTTTCGACCTCACGCTCGCAATGCCCGCCCCGCCCAACGGCCTCACCGTCTCCGCCGACCACTATCACGAATTCCGGCAAACCGCCGCCGGCTACGAAATCACATTCCCCACGCTCCCGCCGAAAGAAAAAGCCGAGTACGTGGACACCTACGGCGACGCCCTTTTTGGCGACCGACCCCCGCGCACCGTCATCAACGAAAACTTCCGTTTCTGCTTTACTGACGTTAACGGCCAGCGTTGGCTCGCCGACCATCGCGGCGCCCAGCGTATTTCGTCAACAACGCAGTGCATTCCCGATAAGAACGACGACGCCGCCTAGCCCGCCGCCAGCACACATGCCTGTGGGAGGCTGGCCCACGCGGCCGGCTATGCAGCCACTCCGGATGAGTCCTCTATCTTGAGCGTGTACATCGTCGAAAAAACGGTGAGCGACAGCACCAGCAGCACGATCAGGCACACCCCGGCCACCGGCAGCAGAATCATGCGGTTCACGGATTTCACCACAAAGGGCAGGGCCGCCACCGCGCCGAAGAGCACAATGAGGCCAATAATGGCTCCCTTCTTGAGGCGATAGCTGAGATAGATATCGCTCCCCGCCGTCGCAGAGAAAGATACGGGATTACTCTTGAGGGGAACCAGCGTTCGCACCTGAGCAACGCAGGCGCCGTCGCCCACCTCAAAAACATTATCGCGTTCGGGAAGCAGTACCTCCGGGCGTTTCTTTCCGTTCACGCTCAAATAGTGGCGGCTCCTGTCATCAAAGAAGGACCACCGCCTTCTCACATGTAGCCGTGCCATAACCCGCACCTCCTTGTGCCTACGTAACCGTGCACCCACATAACACCGTTACGCATAATTCTATCGCATTTATTCTGCGCGGTATTCAATTTAATTGTTCCCACTATGGCCGGCGGTGCCCTTCCCCTCTAGGATGGGGGAAGAACCGGGAAGGAGGCCGCATGCGTGATATTGCACCCTATTCACAACGCAAGCATTACGAACTACCTTCTTCCCTAGATGCGCTTCGCGGCCCTGGCATGGGTGGCACTCTCTACCTCGACCACTCGATCATCTGGGCACCAAATTCTCAGACGATCCATCTTGAAAGCAACGGCCTCATCAAGCGCGGTTACACAGCTTTGATCAACGAAGGAACCACAGAGCAGCAGGAGCGCTGGCTCAATCGGGAACTCCTCATGCGGGCCTGGCCAACACTTAGCTTGCCGTGGCGCGTCTACGCGATGTGGGAATCAAAATTTCCGGAACTGCCAGAGAATCGGATCTTCCATAGAAAATCTCGAATTTCAGCGTAAACTCACCCGCCTTCTTCTTTCAGGGATTGAAGAGTACGGCATCTCCGAAGAAGAATTCCACGCCGTCCAAGAACGCTACGCCCAGTGGCATACAAGCCTGAACAGGTAAGGCAGCACCCACCCCCTCCCTGCTACCCGCACATTCGCCAACAAGAAAAGACCTGGTCATACGTCACAGGAAATCGGTTTTCAACCCTCTGACCTGCGGATTAGAATAATGATACGAATTCTCTATTCAAATCAATGTTGCATTCATTGTTCAACGATTGGGAAATAAGGAAGGGATCTCGTGACCTCTTTTCGTAAGATAGCGGGTGCCACCCTGGCGGCCACCCTTATATTCTTCGGCGGCACACCCGCGCTCGCCGATCCAGCTTCCCCCACGGGAGCTTCCAGCGCCGAACAAGCCAATTCCGCAAAGTTCGGCGGCGCCATCGCAAAGAACTTCTTCTTAGTCGACGGACTGACCGAGGCTGAGGTGATTGCCTCCGTCAAGGATCAGCTCACCAAGAACAACCTGAACCCCGATGAGTATGAGTTCACGGTAAAGAACCTCAGTGAGGCCAACGCCAATTCGTACGGCCCGAAGCGTAAAGATCGCGTTAAGGATGTACCGGTTATCGTGGCCAAGAAGGGAACTCCGGACACCTTCGACACCTACAACGTCAAGGTTTTTTACTACGCTCCGCCGTTCGCGTTCCGGGAGGAGAACCCGGATCCCCAAAAGGGCGCCCCTCAAAATCAAAGCACCCATAACGCGGGCAAAGTAACTGTTGCTGACCCAAATAGTTACACTCTGTCCGCGGATCAGCAGGCAAAGATCGTTGACGCTTTCCTCAAGAACAACCCAGCTCTCGGCCTCACCCGTGATCAGGTCACCGTGGATGATCAAGGAAAGCTCACTATTACGAACAAAGCCGGTGAAGACGGGTTTAGCGTCGTCGTTCCCAGCAGCGAATCCGTGAGCGTTATCGGGAAGGTTCCCAATATTCTGGTCTTTTTG